>JAHCBA010000011.1 GCA_019634625.1 Verrucomicrobiia bacterium | reverse complement strand
GACCCGGACCCGCAAGCCTTGCAAAGCCTCGCGGCCCATCGTTGAGTGCCTCCTGCCCTGTCAATGCACCCCTTCACTGCCTGTAGGCGCGGACGTCAGGACGCGAGCCCTCAAAGACACCCCTTCCCCGCCCGCCCTCAGAAGCTGGCGACTGCCGTTGTCCTCCACCGCGGTGCGTCCCGTTGAGGGCGGTTCCCATGAAAGTCCCGCCTTGGGGCCGTGCCCCACTCTTCCTCCTGCTGCTGACGGCCCTCGGCAACGTCGCCCGAAGCGAATCGATCCCCTTTGCCGGCAATGCATTTCGCACTGCGGGCGGATCGGATCGCGGTGGGCGTGACGGCCTGCGTTGGGACCGGCCCGACACGATGCTGTCGGTCTTCTTCCATATTGACCGCCCCGCCTCCCTCCAGCTCGCCCTCCGTGCCCGTGTGCCCGAAGGGACTTCCCGCATTCGGATGCAGGTCGGCGACTCTGTCCACGTAGCTCCGTTGACCAGCCCGGACCTCACGGAGACACCCCTGGGGGAGGTTCGAATCGATGCGGCTGGCTATGTCCGGGTGGATTTCCAAGGCCTGGACAAAACCGGGCCAGTCTTCGCCCAACCGGAGGCTCTCCTGGTCCGTTCCACGACCCCTGGCCTGACCCTCGCCTTCGTCCGGGACAACATCGACAATCGCTACTACTGGGGTCGGCGCGGGCCGTCCGTCCATCTGGGGTACCGGATGCCCGAAGGCCGGCGGTGGGAATGGTTCCACAGCGAACTCACAGTCCCGGAAGGCCTCGACCCGGTGGGATCCTTCTACATGGCCAACGGATTTGGCGAAGGCTACTTCGGCATGCAGGTCAACAGCCCCGTCGAACGCCGTATCCTGTTCTCCGTCTGGAGCCCCTTCGCCACCGACAATCCCCGCGAGATCCCCGAGGATCAACGCATCGTCGTCCTCGCCCGCGGTGAAGGCGTGCACACCGGCGAATTCGGCAACGAAGGGTCCGGCGGTCAAAGCTACCTCCGTCATCCCTGGGTGCCCGGTCGCCCCTACCGTTTCCTGAACCGCGCCCGGCCCGACGGCCGCGGCAACACGATCTACACCGCCTGGTTCCTCCCACCCGACTCCCCACGCTGGCACCTCATCGCCAGCTTCCGCCGTCCCCACACCGACAAGCACCTCACGGGCCTGCACGGATTCCTCGAGAACTTCGCCGACCGCCAGGGCTGGCTCCCCCGCGAAGGACGCTTCGGCAACGCATGGGCCCGCGACACCGACGGCCAATGGCACCGCCTCCTTGAAGCACGCTTCACCGGCGACGACATCGCCCGCCGTGGTTACCGCCTCGATTTTGCAGGGGGCGTGCTCGATCCGGACTTCTTCCTGCGCAATGGCGGATTCGCCAGCGGCCACATCCCGCTCAATACCTGGTTCCAGCTCGCCGACACCGGACGCCCTGCGCCCGAAATCCCCTTTGAAGCGTTGGAGGGTGTCCAGGCCGGGTTGGATGGATGGAGTGCGCCCGGCGAATCCCCGCCCTGACCCTGAGGGAAAACCTCCCCTCGGGGCACGCACCCGCCTACCGCCCCCCCAGGTGCTCCACCTCCACGTAATACGCACCGCGCGACCTCCCCCCCGCCTCCATCAGCCAGGTCCGGACCTCGGCGTCGCCTTCGGGGAGATCCGCCAGGAACCGCACTCCCGTGGACCCAGGCCGCACCGTCCGTGTCTCATCGACCCACTCCCCGACCTTCAACCGGGCCCGCTCCGCCGTCAGGACAAAACCCGCCACCTCCGGCCGCTCCCGCAAGGTGAAAGCGTAATGACCGGCTCGCTCCACCCTCACCCGCCACGGACCGTTCTGCAGCGGGCGCTGCACAATGTGCGGCTGGTTCCAGGGCGGAATCGGATCGCCGTCGGCCGTCATCCAGTCGTGCGCGTCCAGTTGCACCGGATTCTGCCGTTCCGAGCCGACATGGAGCAGCGCCGCCTCATGGAAGCGCGCGCCCACGTCCTTCCACCAACCCTCGTAGAACCCCCGCAACCGGGCCGCGACTTCGGGATGCTCGGCGATGCGATTGAGCCGCTGGCCCGGGTCCTCGGCGATGTCGTACAACTCCCGGTCGTCCACCAACCGCCAGCGGTCCGTCATGACGGACGTCTGTTTCCACCGGACAGGGTCCAGGACCCGCTGGTTGTGAACGACCAGGGTCCGTTCGGGCCATCCGGCATATTCCCCTCGGAGGAGGGGAACCAGCGACCGGCCGTCAAGCGCCAGGTCTTGGGGCACCGGAATGCCGCAGATCTCCAGCAGCGTGGGCATGATGTCGAGATGCGCGGTGAGTTGCGGCACCTCGCGACCGCCGGCCATCCCGCCCGCGGCGTAATGGATGTAACAGAAGGCGCGGTGGCCCCCTTCGTACTGGGAACCCTTGGCGCCCCTCATGCCCACGTTGTAACGCCCGTTCCACGCCTCCCGCTCCCCCACCGGCCATGGCCCGGGCCCCAACGTCGTGCCGTTGTCGCCCATGAAGACAAGCACGGTGTTCTCAAGGAGGCCCCACTGCCCGAGCCGATCGAGCAGCACCCCGAGGTTGTCGTCGAGGTTGGTGATCATCCCCCAGAAAATCCGCGCCGCCTCGGGGACATCCAGTCCCTCGTAAAGCGCCCGGTAGCGCTCCGCGACGTGGGGACGCGTCTGATGCGCCGCGTTGGTCGGCAGGTAAAGGAAGAAGGGTCGGGTACCGGATTCGCGGATGAACCGCAGCGCCTCCCGAAACCACACGTCCGTGCAGTATCCCTGAAAGCGCCGCCAGCTCCCGTTGTCGTTGTAGTGATCCTCGAAGTAGTCGTTGCCCCAGTAGTCCGGCGTCTGCCCAACCCCGCCTCCTCCATGCACGATGGCGTCCTCAAAGCCGCGGAATCGGGCGCCGTACGGAGCGTTGTCCCCCAAATGCCACTTGCCGAAAATGCCCGTTCGATAGCCCGCCCGCCGGAACACTTCCGCCACCGTCGTCTCGTCCGCCCGCAGCAGGTTGCGCCCCATGATCGTGTGCCAGACCCCCACCCGGGCCGAGTAGCGCCCGGTCATGAGGGCCGCACGCGTCGGCGAACAGGTGGGATCGACATGGAAGTTCGACAGGCTCACGCCCATCGCCCGCAGCCGATCCATGTTCGGGGTGATCAGGTGGGGATGACCATGCGCCGCGATGTCCCCGTACCCCTGGTCGTCGGTCAGGATCAGGATGACGTTCGGCCGCCCTGCCGCCCACGCCGGAAGAGCGCCGGCAGACATCACCCCAAGCAGTACGGCCAACCCGTGGCGAAGAAGCAGTCTGTTCAAGGTTCCGGTTCCTCTGGCGCCCATGATCCCGCTCGCGCCCGCCCTTCACAAGGCCTCCTTACCGGTCCGGACGCGGCACCCGAAGCAACGTGGGCCGGGTATCCCGCCCATCCACCCTCCTCCGGAATCCATTGTTGTCCGTGACCAGCCAGAGGTGGGTGTCGTCCACCCACAGCCCCTCCATGAATCCCGGAGCGAAGAACGCGCCGTAGGCCACCTCGCGCCGCGTCTCCATCCCCGCATAGTCGAACTCCGCCAGCACCCGGCGGGCGATGGGATCCACCTTCAAGACGCATCGCGCATCGCGCAACAGGACCCACAACGCATCGTCCGCCCACGCCAGTGCCGAGTAATGCGTGTCGGCTCCCCCGGACCCGGCCGGCGCCACCGCGAAGTCGTCGATCGCCCGAAGCGTTCCCAGGTCCACCACGATCAGGCGCCCCACCTGCCGCTCGTTGGCCACGTACAACCGGTCTCCCCCCACCGCGATCCCCTCAAACGAGGCGTTCCGGTCGGTCGGATGAAAGTGTCGCGCCGCCGCCCCCCAATCGATCCCGAGCCGTTCCAGCGACAGCGACTCAGGATCCCACCGCAGAATCCAGCGCCGGCTCTCCTCGCACACATACACCCGGCCCTTCGAATCCTGCGCCAATCCCTCGCAGTCCAGCCGCGGTTCCGGGCGTACGTTCCCCGTCAGGGCCCGAACCTGTTCCACCGTGAAGAACCCCGGAACCCGCTCCAGATCGGCCGCCTGCGGATCCGTCCCGAAAACAATCCGGTACACGCCAGCCACCTGGTCGTTCACCGTCCACCATTCCCCGGATGGGCGACGCAAGAGGCCGGAGGCGTCGAATCGCCGGCCGCCCGGCAGATTCAACAGCCACCAGCGGTCAGCTTCCACCACGTGTCTTGGCCAGGGGGCCCCAGGCGGTTCGCCACGATCCTGTCGAACCGGTCCCAACCCCTCCCCGACCTGAAGGGCCGGCGATGCCTCGTCCGCCTTCGCGGTCAGTACGCCGGCACACGCCCCAACCCACACCCCGAGCGACGCCAGGATGCATCCCACGCGACCGGCGCCAAACCGGATCGCCCGCCCGTTCCCCCGCCCATCGCCAGAGTCAGGAAGTGGCCCGCGGCCGTTCATCCTCCCTCCTTTCGCAGCCTCCCTGCATCAAGACACGCCGCAATCTCGGCGGCGCTCATGCCCCCGAGCACCCGCAGTCCCTCGATGAAATCCATCGGCAACGGCGCCTCGATCCCAATCCGCCGCCCATCCTCAGGATGCGAAAACACCAACCGCCACGCGTGCAGCAACTGCCGCGGTGCCGTGTACCCCGACGCCTCCGCCAGCCGCCCATTGAGCCGGCGCCCGTAGATCGCATCCCCCACGACCGGATGCCCCACATGGTGCATGTGCACCCGGATCTGGTGCGTCCTCCCCGTGTGCAGTGCCGCCTCGACCCAGGTGGCTCCCGCGAACCGCTTCAGCACCCGGAACGACGTCCAGGCATCGCGTCCCCCCGACGTCACCGCCATCCGCTTCCGATGGTTTGGATGCCGTGCGATCGCCGCCCGGATCTCGCCGCAATCCGTCTCCATCCTCCCGCACACAATGACCTGGTAAACCTTCCCCAGTTGCCGACCGGCAAACTGCGCCGCCAGCGCCAGGTGCGCCGCATCGTTCTTGGCCACCACCAGGCAGCCGCTGGTGTCCTTGTCGAGTCGATGGACGATCCCCGGGCGCGCCACACCGCCGATGCCGCTCAACTGCCCGGCACAGTGATGCAGCAACGCATTCACCAGCGTGCCCTCCTCGTGGCCCGCCGCCGGATGAACCACCCGGTCGGGCGGTTTGTTGATCACCAGCAGGTGCTCATCCTCGTAAAGAACCTCCAGCAGAATCGCCTCGGCCCGTGCCTCGGCCGGGCGCACATCCGGCCATCTCACCTCGATCCTGTCCCCGGGACGCGGCACCTGGGTCACCTTGGCGTGCCGGTCATTGACCCGGATGCTCCCGGATTCGATCAGGCGCTGGATGGTGCCTCGCGAGACGCCATCCAGTCGCTCCCGCAGGTAAGCATCCAACCGCGCCCCGGCCGCCGGCGCCTCCACCGTCAGAAAAAGCGGATCGCGCTTCACGACACAGCCGAAGGAAGGGCCGGCCGGCCGGCCGCACCGGAGCGCTTCCGCACCCCATACAACACGACCCCCACCGCCACCAGCCCTGCGCTGATCCAGTGGGCGGGCGTCACACGTTCGAAGTACAGGGCCGACGCCGGATAGTCGCCCCGGAACCACTCGACAACACTCCGAATCACCCCATAGGCCATGAGATAGACCGCGAACACCTGACCCTCAAAACGCCGTCTCCCAAACAACCAGGCCAGCCCGCCGGCCACGGCCAGCGACAACCCGGCCTCATAGACCTGCGTCGGATGCACCGGAATGCCGCGGGTCTCATGATCGGCCCCGTACCGAATCGCCCATGGAAGTTCGCAGGCCCTTCCGAAACAGCACCCGTTCAGGAGGCATCCGATCCGGCCGATCGCGTGCCCCAGCGCAACCCCGGGGGCCAGGATGTCCGCCATCGTCCACCCCGGTTGCCGCCGCCAACGGCACCAGGCGAACCCTGCCAGCATGGCCGCCACGAACCCCCCGTGAAACACCAAGCCCCCGTGATGCACCATGAAGATCTCCGTCCAGGGCTCGCCCCGGAAACTTCGATCCCAGTAGGTCACCACGTACAATGCCCGGGCCCCCACAATCCCCGCCACAATCAGCACCCACAGCACATCCCAAATCGCCTCCGCCGCCACTCCCGCCCGCGGCGCACGGCGCGCCGAGGTCCAGGCCCCCACCCAGAATCCCGTGGCCACGCAGATCCCATACCACGTCAACGTCAGCGGCCCCAACTCGAAGGCAATACGTTCCACAAGCCGCCATCCTAGAAAGGCCACCCTCCATGCCAGAAGCGCAAAAGCGTCCACCCCCCCGGGACCCGTGCCATCCTGGCCGGATTCCCGTCCTTGCGCTGAGCACCCGCCCGGCCGTATCACGCCTCCGGCCCGTGCGATGACTCACCTTCAATCCGTCGCCCCGCAACCCCTGACCCCCTTGTCCCCTTCGGAAAGGGACCGCCGGCAACCCGGCGCCGGGTGCGCCCTGGTCCGACTCGTCGCCGCCCTCGCCGCCCTCGCCGCCCCGTTCCTCGCGGCGGCAGCCCCGTTGACAAGCGTCGCTACGGATCCCAGCCCCGAGGTGCAGTTCGACGTCTTCATGGGATTCGATGACCAGGCCCGCGAGGGTCATTGGTTCCCCGTCGTGTTCGATGTCCGCAACGATGGACCTCCGGTTCAGGGAACCGTCGTCCTCCATCCGGAAGGCAGTCCGGATTCCCAGCGGTACGCCTTCGACCTCGATCTTCCCACCGGAACCAGAAAGCGCCGGTTGTTGCCCGTGTTCGCCGCCTCCGGCCGGCACCTCCGTTGGGAAGCCACTCTCCTCGATCTCTCAGGAACGCTGATGGCAGACCGCGCGGAGCTGCAGCCGAAGATTGTCGCGGCTTCAATGCCCTTGATCGGGGCTCTTCCCCGCTCCCTCGGCGGCCTTCCCACCCTTCCTCTGCCACCTCAGCGCGCCCCGGAACTTCTCCCAACCGTGGTACGGCTGCAGCCCGACCTCCTGCCGGACCACCCCATCGTGCTCGAGGCCCTTGCCGCCTGCTACCTCCACTCCGAACGAGCCTCCGAATTGCTGCCCCACCATGTCGAGGCACTCCTCGCATGGCTCCTGGGAGGCGGGCACCTGATCGTGGCCATCGAGCAACCCTCGGACGTCACCAGCATCCCCTGGCTGCGGAATCTGCTCCCCTTCGCCCCCGCAACCGTCGCCCAGGTCCCCGCCGGGGAAGCTCTCCACCGCTGGCTCCAACAGGGCGCCAGCCCCGTCCTCACGGTACCCGTACCCGTCCACCCAACGGATCCAGGAACGGGCGGGCGCTCGGCACGCCTCCGCCCCAGCCCCACCCCGCAGACGGCTGATCCCTACCTCGCCCTCGAACCGCATCCCGCATTTCTCAACTCAGACATCACGGTGGTGACAGGCGTATCCTCGCCGGCCCAGGTCCTCGTCGCCCAGGGCAATACCCCCCTCCTCCTCGCGTCCCGGCACGGGCGCGGATGGATCACGGTGCTGACCTTCAGCCCCGAACGGGAACCCTTCCGCAGCTGGGATCATCGAGACTGGTTCTGGGCCAGGCTCCTCGCCGTGCCTCCCGAACTCCTCGATCCCGGACTGGCTCCCCGTCGCAGCGGAGTCGGCGTGGACGGAGTGTTCGGGGCGATGCTCGACAGCCGCCAGATTCGCAAGCTCCCCGTCGGCACCCTGCTCCTTCTCCTGGTGCTCTATCTCGCCGTCATCGGCCCGCTCGATCGCTGGATCCTTCGAAGGCTGAATCGCCAGATGTGGACCTGGATCACCTTTCCCGTCTATGTCGCCCTGTTCGCCGCGTTGATCTATCTCCTCGGTTATCGACTCCGCTCCGGCGACCTCGAATGGAATGAAGTCCAGGTCGTGGATCAGATCGCCGGCCCGACCGGCAGCCACTTGCGCGGCCGCACCTGGATCTCCCTCTACTCCCCCGTCAATGCCCGTTACCGCCTCTCCAGCGAGGTTCCCTTCTCCACGTTGCGCCCGGAGTTTCACCCGTCGGGTTCCTCCTCCCGTTCCGAGGCGGGCCGCCTCCAACTATGGCACCCGGCCGTCGGCTTCCAGGGCGAAACCTTCATGCCACTCTGGGTCAGTCAGCTCTATGTCAACGACTGGTTCCAGCCGGCTTCGCCGCTCGTGCAAGGCAGTGTGGAACCCGCTCCGGAAGGCTTGCGTGCACTCGTCGTCAATCGCTCCGCCCTTTCCTTGAATCCAGTCCGGCTCGCCTACCGGGGACAGCTCCACGAACTCGGCCCCCTTCCTCCAGGTCAGCGCCTTGACCGTATCCTCCCCCACCGCCCGGACACGCCGCTGTCCGAGGCCCTGGACCGCCTTCCGCAGATCCTCGCCACAGCCCAGCAACGTCGATCCGCGTTCGGCCGCGAGGATTCAGGCCGGATCGATCTCACTCTCGACGCTGTCATCCTGGCCTCTCTGGGCCAGAACACGCTCAGCTCCCGCACCCCTTCGGGCGAGGTCCTCGTTTCTCCCGCAGGCTTCTCCCTGTCCACTCTTGCCCTCTCCGACCAGCCCGTGCTGTTTGCATGGTCCTCCAACCAATCCCTCGCACTTCCCATCCACCAGTTCACGCCCCGCCGCTCCCGAAAGGATGTCGTTGTCCGAGCCGTGTTGTCGGCGCCCGAATCCTCATCTTCCCTCCACAACCCCTGATCCTTAGCCGGCATGCCAGTCATGAACCCTCCAACCCAGCCTGCGGTCGAGACCTTCGGGCTTACCCGCACCTACGGTTCGCTGGTGGCCCTCGATCAACTCAACCTGACCGTGGAACCGGGCGAACTTTTCGGCTTCATCGGCTCCAATGGCGCCGGCAAGACCACCACTCTCCGAATCCTCGCCACATTTCTGCTCCCCTCCTCCGGAAAGGCAGCCGTCTTCGGACACGATGTCGTCTCCCATGCGGATGATGTCCGTCATCTGATCGGCTACATGCCTGACTTCTTCGGCGTGTATAAGGACATGGAGGTCACCGAATACCTCGACTTCTTCGGCGCCTGCTATCGCATCCCCTCCGCCCAACGCGACCGTACCGTGGCCGATGTTCTGGACCTCGTCGGACTTCATGAAAAGCGCGGCACCCTGATCGGCGCCCTCAGCCGCGGCATGCAGCAACGCCTCGGCCTCGCACGGGTTCTCATCCACGACCCCCGTCTCCTCCTCCTCGACGAGCCCGCCAGCGGCCTGGATCCCCGGGCACGCATCGAAATGATGGCCGTCCTCCAGGAACTGCAGCGCATGGGGAAGACCATCATCATCTCCTCCCATATCCTCAGCGAGCTTCAGACCCTCTGTCATCGCGTCGCCATCCTCGAAAAGGGATCCCTGATCTATGCCGGCCCCGTGCAGGGCGCCAGGCAACAACTCGGCAACCCCACGGTGTACTGGGTCAGAGTTCACCCCCCCTTCGAGCACGCCGCCCAGCTCCTGCGCTCAGAACCGGGCGTCCTTGCGGCGGAAGTCCTCGAGAATCGCATCAAAGTCACCTTCGCCGACCATGAAGCCGACCCTTCCTTCATCCCGGACCGTCTCGTTCGGGCCGGAGTTCCCGTCGTCGAATTGTACGAGGATGAAGTCGGGCTTGAGAAAGTGTTCCTCCACGTCACCAAGGGAGAAACCCAATAACCCAGGTCCAAGCCTCTTCTTTTCCAGCCTGACAGCGTGACCCGAAGCTTCGCGACAACTATCCTGTTGCCATGATTCACGTCGGTATTGGCTATGACGTCCATCCCCTTGTGATCGGAAGGAAGTTGATCCTGGGCGGGGTGGAAATCCCTCACACCCACGGACTCGCCGGACATTCCGACGCCGATGCCCTGATGCACGCCATCTGCGACGCCATTCTCGGTGCGCTGGGAGAGCCCGACATCGGCCACTTCTTCAAGAACACCGATCCACGCTGGCTCAATGCACCCAGTTCTGTGTTCCTCCAGGAGGCCGCCCGCCAGGTGATGTTCCACGAGGGCCGGTTGATCAATGTGGATGCCACGGTCATTGCCGAGCACCCCAAAATCGCACCCTATGTGCTGACCATGAAACAGAACATTGCGCAGGCACTCCACCTCAATCTGCGGAGGGTCGGGGTCAAGGCGACCACGCACGAAGGAATCGGAGCGCTGGGCCGCGGCGAAGGCATCGCCGCCATGGCGGTTGCTTCGGTGGACCTGCCGGAATAGCAGCATGGCCATCAAGTCTGAGATCGCCTGGTCCCGCCCTTCCCCCGAAGGTTTCAAGATCCATGTTTACGCCCGCCGCTACGGTGGCGAATGGCAGTTTCATACCCGCCTGCGCAGGTCCGAACCTTGGGTGCCTCTGCCTGAACCGCCACTCGAGGATTGGAATGCTCTTCTCGATGCCGTCCGGCGGCGTGTTCCCCGCCGCCTCTTTCCTCCAGCCGAGGTCGTCCGCATAGAGCGCATGATCCGGGAACGCTTTCCAGATTCCTGTCTCTGACCTGAAGTCCTCCACGGGTGAACCCGGCACCTCGCCGCATGGCTCCTCCAGGGCCGTGCCTCCGCGCCTTGTTCAGGAAGTGGATGCGATTCGGAGGGGCGGTTTCCGAGAATCCGGGCCATTCCGTTCTGGCCCCGGGCCGGGCACAAGGATCTCACGCACTTGACGCCTGGCTTCTCTCCGAAGCCGGTCCTGCGCCAATCACTCTGGAACTTGCCCCCTTCAAGACGCAGAGGCCGGATCTTGCGATCCGGCCTCTCGATATGGGTCTATGACAGCCCTTAACGCTGCTTACCGTCGAACGCGGTAGTACTTGTTCAACCCGGAAGCCGCTTCCGAGAAGGAACCGCTGGTGTTCCCCGTTCCGGTCCAGGGTCCGTTCGGCGAAGTGGCAGTCTCAAGCTCCCCACCACCCGACCACGTGACGGTGATCGTCACCACCCCGCCAACCACGCTCAGGGTCGGCTTCGACACCACCGGGGCCGCAGTACCTTCCGAAACCGAAAGGGCAAAGGTACGCGACACAGTGGTCTTCCCGTCATTGACCGAGATCGTCACCGTCGCGATCCCGGTGGCGTCCGTCACCAGACCGATCGTCGCAACCGCAGCGCCTGAGCTGATGTCGAAGGTGACCCCGCTCACCAGGCCCGGGTTGGAAGTGCTCGACGACAACACCAACTGCGCCAAGGCAGTGTCGGGGTCGGCAACGGCCAGCGGGATTACCACCGGCGTGTTGGCTGTCGTGGTCTGATCACCGATCGGTCCGAGGGTCGGCGGCAGGTTCGGAACCTCGAACACTTCGAACAGGAAGCTTTGGCTTACCTTGATGTTCCCATCGTCTGCCGAGATGGTCACCGTCGCCAGGCCGATGGCCCCCTGAACCGGATTGATGGTGGCCGCGATGCGTCCATCTCCGCGCAGTCCGAACAGCACGCTCTGCACGATGCTCGGATTGGAGGTGTCCCAGGTGTACCCGAGCGATGCGATCGGAGTGTCGGGATCCATCACGTCGAGCACCACCACCACGGGGATGTTCACGGGCGTGCGTTGATCCGGAATCCGACCCAGCACAGGCCCGTTCAGCGGCGTCACCGTGAGGCCAAAGCTGGTGGTTCCGAGTCCCAACTCATCCGTCGCCGTGACGGTGATGACATCGCTTCCGGTTTGCCCGCTCACCAGTACGATCGTGAGTGTGAACTCCGACCCGCTCCCGGTTACGGTAACCCGGTCCACCAACTCCGTTCCCTCAGCCTCGGCGGTAACCACGAGATTCCCGGACTCTGATCCCGAGACCGTGAAGGGCACCGTCCGAACCTGACCTTCCAGGACCGTCTGGTCGGGAATCGTCGAGATCGTGAGGATGTACGGTGCACCCACGGTGACCGCGATGATGTTGGTCGTACCCACCTCGCCGTCGTGGGCCACGACGGTGATGAATCCAAGCCCCTGCTCCCCGGAAGGACGGAACGTCAGCAACCGCGCCTCATCCTCGCCCTCGAGTTCCACAGTCCCGAGCCCTGGCGTCGAGAGCGTGGCGGTAACCACAATGTCGGCAGCCGGAGTCTCCCGGTCGGAAACCAGGAAGGGCAGGCGTGCCGGGCGATTGGCGGCTGTGGTGAAATCGGCCAAACCACTCAGGATCGGGGGAGCGTTCACCGGGGTGACTACCACCCGGAACGTCGTGGAGGCGATGCCGGTGCCGTCGGTCACGGCCACTGTGACATTACCTTCCCCACTTTCCGAACCACGCGGGGTAATGGTGAGCGTCCGGGTTGTACCCGTTCCGGTGATGGCCAGCGTGAGGAGCCCCGGGTTGTCCGTCGAGGCTGCCGTGATCAGATTGGCGGCCGGGGTGTCCGCATCCTCGATCAGGATGCCCACTTCCAGCGGCGTGTTCTCCGGCGTCGTCTGATCCGCAATCGGAGCGATGGTCGGATCCGTGGTGTAGATGTTCAGGATCCAGCCTCCGGCAATAAGACCGGCGTCCGGGGCCGCATCGTCCACAACATACAGCGACCAGGTGCCGTTCGCGTCGGTTCCCGCAAAGGCACTGAGGGCGGACCCATACGGGGGCGCCGGGGCCGGAGCCGGGAAGGTATCACCACCTTGATGGTTGGTTGGGCGATAGGTACCGCTCGCAATCGGAACGGTCGGGTTGAACGGCAGTTCGCTTGCGGCCCGATCATCCAAGGTGAGGCGCGCCCGGCTGAGGCTTCCGCTGCCGCCGGCATCGCTCATCAATATGATCTTCTGCCCGGCGGGACCCACCAGGAGAACGTCGATGTCCGCCGGGAAGGGATGCGAGAGATCAGCCAAGGTTACGGTCACACGGGCAACCGTGCTGTCCACCCCGGCCACCTCAATGGTCGAAGGATAGGGGTTTGCAGTCAGATTGTCGCGGATGACGATTGGCTCGGCATTCGCATATTGCAGATGCAGGGCCGGAATGACGGTGACTTCGAACGTCGTGCTCGCAGTCAATCCCTCGGCGTCGATCACCGTGATGGTGATATCGGAGGACCCGCTCAGATTGCCAACAGGGGTGATTGTCAGCGTCCCGCCAAAGATCACCACGTTGTTGGTGGGGATGAGGCGCGTGTTGGATGAGGACACCCTGAGGATCAGGTTCCGAACCGGGGTCTCGGCATCCCCGTAATTGAACTCGATGGGCGATGTCTGCGTGCCGGAGAAGATCAGTTGATCGGAGACATCGGTCACGAAGGGCGCATCGTTCACCGGATTCACCCGCACCAGGATGGTCTGGCTGACTTCCTGGCCGAAGGCGTTCTTGGCGAACACGGTAAGGTTCGCCTCGCCGAAGGCATCGGTTCCTGGAACGACGTGCATGCTCCAGCTGGTGCCGGATCCCGAGAACGTCACATTTCCAGTCGGGATCAGCGTCGGATTGGATGAGACCGCACGGAATGTGAAATCGTGCGGGACAAAGGACTCCTCAACCACCGTGAAGGGAACACGGAACTCGGTGTCCTCCGCCACTGTCACATTGCCGAGGCCCGTCAGGTAGGGACGCGTCTCGATCAACAGGCGCCAGCCTCCGTTGACGAATCCCGAGTCCGACGGCGTGTCATCCATGATGAACAGCCTCCAGTCGCCCGTGGGAATCCTTCCGACGAAGTCGGCGAGCGTGCTGGTGTAGGGTCCCGCCGGGGCCGGGGCTGCAAACGGATCGTTGTTGCCGTCGTAGTTGCTGGGCCGATAGGTCCCGCTGGTAACAGGAGCGCCCTGCGAGACCAGCCCCGCAGCTTCCTGATCGAAGACCAGATTGACGTTGGTGACCGAACTGCTTCCACCGGCGTCGCTCATGAGCAACGTGCGTGTTCCATCAGGAGCAACCAGGAGCATGTCCACATCCTGCGGGAAGCGATGGGCGAACCCATCCACGGCCACCCGGATTCGGGAGATCTCCCCGATGAGATCCGGAACCTGAATGACCGACGGGTACGGTGCGCTCGGGCCGTTGTCGTTGATGAAGATACGCTGATTGTTGCCGTATCCACGCTCGCGACTTTCCACCACGGTCACAGGGAAGCTCATCGGCACGGACGTGGTTCCATCCGACACCACGATGGTGATCGTTGTGGTCCCGGTGACCGCGAGTTCCGGCGTGATCTGCACAGTCCGGCTCCCGGGAGGCCCGGAGAGTTGATTGATGACAATCGCCGCGTTCCGAACCAGAGCCTGATTCGAGGAGCTGGCTGTCAGCGTCAGCGTTGAGCTGTCCGGATCGGCAATGGTGAACACAATGTTCGTCGTGCTCTCGCCAGCCCGGGCCGTGATGTCAGGGATCTGGCTGATGGTTGGCGGATCGTCAACTTCGATGACCCGGAACAGGAACTCCGTCTGGACGGTATGAGGCGGCGGGAACGGCCTCGTGAGGTCCTCCACGGTGATCCGAATCGTTGCCGTTCCAGCGCTTCCAGGAACCATCGTCAGTTCGATCTCGTTCGATGGAAGCGTGGCCAGGAAGTTGCTGGTTCCGAAGAACAGCAGGTTTGTGGAAGCGATCACTGATGGATTGAAGGACTCAGCCCGGATCCTGAGATCCGCAGGCGAGGAATCCACATCGCTCACCAGGAATGAGAAGCTCAGCGGCCTTCCTTCCTGGGTGGACTTCTCGGTGATTCGAGAAATCACGGGTGCGTCGTTGACGGGCTCGACAACGTTGGTGATGACCACGCTGGATCGCGCACCGTCAGCCTTCCGGGTGACCGTGACAGTAAGCAGGTTGGTGGACCTCAGATTGCTGGCTGGCTGATTGGTCCCCGGAATGACCGTAAGAACGTAGTTGACACCGGAGGGCACCGTTCCTCCCACGTCCGTTGCCCGAACATTAGGAGACGCCGGCGGAACCAGGGTCGGATTCGAGGAGGCGTAACTCAGAAGGAGATCATCCTTAGGAGTGGTAGGCGTGTCGGCATCGCGAACGACGACGGTCGCGTTGGCCGGCGTATCTTCGTTCTGAACGAGGGGAGCCGGCGTTCCAGCGACGAGTTCGATCGTCGGTGCCGTGACGATGTCGAGGGTCCACCCCTGAGCGATCTGGCCCGCGTGCCCTGCCGTGTCGTCCACGACGTAGAGAGACCAGTTGCCGTTGGGATTGGTGCCAACCAGATCACTGAGCCGACCGGTGTACGGGGCCGCGACTCCGGAGAAGGTGTCGTCATCGCCATAGTTGGTCGGCCGGTAAGTGCCGGATACGAGCGGACCATTATCGGGCACCACGGCGGATGCCGAATCGGCAAACACCAGCCTTGCGTTGCTGACGGGAATCGCACCGCCGGCATCGGAGAGGAGAATGATCTTCGCGCCGCTCGGGCTCACCAGCAGGATATCCACGTCATCAGGCGCCGTGTGACTGAAGCCGTCGAGACGTACGGAGACGCTGTGGATGCCACCGAGCAGGCCTCCGACCGGAATGACCGAGGGGTACGGGGTGGCTGTGTTGTTGTCCCGGATCGTGATGGCTCCGGTGTTCGCGAAGGTGGCTCCAGGAGCCGGTGTGATGTTGACGACGAAGCTGGTCGAGGCAGTGAGTTCCCCGTCCGAGACCCGCACCGTGATGGTCACACTCGCCGCCCCGGTCCCGATCGTGGTGAGGGACAGGAAGCGGTTCGCGTCCGCCCCACCCAGGATGATGTTCTCAAGGGGGATTCGGGTTGCATCAGAGGTTTCCCTCGTGACCACCAGATTTCGGGCAGGGGTTTCCAGATCGCCCACCGTGAACGGAATATTGAGGAGCGAACCACCCGCGATGACGTTGGTCGTCGCCGGAAATCCTCCAATGGTGGGAGGATCGTTGACAGGGTTAACAATCAACGTGACGTCGCGATTCACAGTTGTGGTCGCGTCCCGGATGCTGAAGGTGAGGATGGCTTCCCCGTACTGATTCGGGAGCGGAACCACGTTGACATTCATGGCGCCCTCGTCCCCAGCCGGAATGCTGACGGGTCCGGTGAGAATCAGGTTGGTGGTCGTATTCGGCACCAGCGCCGGATTGCTGGACGTCACGGTCGCATTCGTGACCGAGAGAATCGAGTCGATGTCCCGAACCAGGAAGACGATGTTGGTCGTGGTGTCCTCGTTGATCCGGACGAGATTGGTGGCGGTGCTCACGATGGGCGGATCGTCCACGGGACGAACCCTCAGTGCGAATTGGCGGGAATTGGTCGTATTGCGTTCATCAGCGACGAATACGGTAATGATATTGGTCCCGTGCCGGTCTGCATTCGGGACGATGGTGAGTGTCCGCTGGAAGGTATTGGTCGGAAGAACCGTGAGGTTCGTATTCGAGACCAGATTCTCATCGGAGGACAATGCCCATGACCTCAACAGATTGGCGGGGGTGTCCGCGTCGCTGAGAATAATGGGCACCTGGAGGGTGATGTCTTCGTCAGTAACCTGATCGGGGATGGGGAGGATGGTGGGAGCAGTCTCGATCACCAGGATCCAGCCTCGATCGATCGCTCCGAAGTCGGAGAAGGTGTCGTCGAAGGCGTAGAGTTTCCAATCCCCGTTGGGATTGATTCCGTTGAAATCGGAGAGGCTGCTTCCGTAAGGGCCGGTCGGTGCGGGCGGGGGGAAGTTGTTCCCGGCCGCGTCGATGCCGAAGTTTGACGGGCGGAATGTTCCATGACGCAGTCTCCCGTCCGTCGTGAGCGCGGCCCCCGCGTCATCGAAGGTCATGATCAATCCGCTGACCGAGTTGGTCGGGGCGCCGCCGCCGGTGTTGGCCAGGAGCACGACCTTCTTCGAGTTATCGGGCGAGACCAGGAGGAGCGCCACATCGTCCGGGAAGGTGTGCGTAAGGCCGAGGAGCGTCACCTTCACCCCACTGACCGCTCCTTCGATACCGGAGACATTGATGACCGAGGGATAGGGCAGCGCCGTGGCATTATCACGAATGTCGATTCTGCCGGCATTCGCGTAGGAGAGATTGGGACGGAACTCAACGAGGAAGGTGCGGGTCCCCTTCTGGTTCGTCGGGTCGGTGGCAACCAGGGTAACCTCGGACTGCCCTGTCTGATTCCCGTTCGGGAGGATGGTCAGCAGACGTGTCCGGCCCGTCGCATCGGCTGGATCCACCGCGAGCCGAAGGTGCGAATTGGGCAGAAGGGACGGATTCGAGGACGTCGCCGTCACCTCAATGGAACTCAGCGCGCTGTCCGGGTCGTCCACGGTGAAACTGATCGGTCCCCGGATGAGACCTGCGGGGATGTTCTGAGTAGCGATGGCGCCGATCGCAGGCGGATCGTCCACAGAGGTAACCGTGAGTTTGAACGTGTCGGAGGAGGTGGTGCCGCCAACGGTTGCGGTCACGGTAATGAATGTTTCACCGTGTTGATCCTGCTTCGGTGTGATCACAAGAGTCCGGTTTGCACCGGTTCCTTCGAAGACGAGCCCTGCGGAATCCACCAGCGAGGTGTTGGAGGAGATGGCCGTGATCGTGGTCGGCACACCCGGCTGGTCGTCGCCCAGATTGATGCCAACCCGTCGAACCACGTCCTCCTGGGTCACCTGGTCAGGGATGTCGGCGAGGCGTGCCGCGGTGACAAAGTTGATCATCCACCCACCTGCAATCGTTGCTCCGGCCCCCTTGGAGTTGCCGGTATCGTCCACAACGTAGAGCGACCATGTTCCGTTGGGGGTGATGTTGAAGGGAACGAAGCTTCCCAACGTTGTTCCCACGGTGCCGCCAGTGGGCGCATCGGGGAAGACGTCCGCACCACCGATATCATGATTGGTGGGACGGAAGATCCCGGATGTCAGACCCGATCCAGCAGGAAGCGCCGTGGAGGCATCGTCGTCGAGGATCAGGGTAATCGGCCCGGCGGCGACGGTACCGCCTGCGTCGCTCATGATGACCACCCGATGGTTGTTGGGGCCCACCAGGAGCATATCAACATCTTCAGGGAACGGGTGCTGGAAGCCAACCAGGGTGACAATCACCTTCTGGATTTCCCCCTGCACACCATTGACGGTGATGCTGGAGGGGTACGGAACGGCCTTTGCCACGCCGCCGCCGGCACCGGTATCTTCGATGATGATGGGGTTCGCGTTGACGAAGAGCGGGCTGGGCGGCTGGAGGACATCGAGATCGAAGCTGGTCGATGAGGATGCCGGAGGCACGTTATCATCGGTGACGGTCAGCGTGACCGTCACGGTTCCGGGCTCATTCCCGACCGGATAGAGGGTGACCGTCCGGGCGCCACCCGAGCCACCCAGGGCGATACTCGAAGTCGGCAGGATCTTGACGTTGCTCGAATGCACCGTCACCTGCAGGGCGCCGGCCGGAGTTTCAACATCCGCAACGGTGAAGGGAACGTTCTGAACCGGAACACCGGCGTAGGTGGTCTGTTTGACGATGGCCGAGATGGTAGGCACGTCGTTGACCGAGTCGATGCGGAGCTCGAAGGAGTTCGTAGCCCGGTGCCCGCCACTGTTGTCCTGGGCAATGACGCGGACATTGTTCGTTCCGAAGACATTGGCGACGGGAGTCAGCCGGAGGGACACGTTGTTGCCACTGAGAGTGGCGACCCCGTTCACGAAGCCGGCCAGGGGCGCACCGGAAGAGTCAATGGCGAATGCCGTGACATTGGTGACCGATCCGTCGTAGTCGGTGGCCGTGAAGTCAATGGTGACCGGAGTGTCTTCATTGGTGGTCACGGTGGCCGGGAGACCGGAGATGACCGGGGCCGGGAAGATGTTGAGGATGAATCCTCCCTGCAGCCTTCCCGCCTCACCGCTGGCACGGTCCACCACGTAGAGCGACCAGGTCCCGTTCGGGTTGATCGCATGGAACGCATCGAGTGCCGTGCCGTACGGACTGGCCGGCGCGGGGGATGGAAGGCTTTCGGGCGAATAGTCCGCGGGCCGGTAGGTGCCACTGACAATCGGGGCCGAGGCGGGTATGGCGGCGGAGGCTGCGTCGTCGAAGGTGAGACGCGCATTGACCACGGGGGTCGACCCGCCAGCCTGACCCATCAGAACCACCGCGGGACCTCCCTGCTTGGCGAGAAGGATGTCCACGTCGTTGGGAAACTCATGATTGAAGTCTGCAAGGGTGACCGTGATCTTGCCGATGAGGCCGGGCACATTGGACACGGTGACGCTGGTCGGATAAGGCGTGGCGACACCGGCTTCCGGAATGGCAATCGTGGTGGCATTGCCGAAGACGGCATGGGCGGCAGGGACCACGGTCACCACGATCGGCGTGACGCTGTTGGTCTTGCCGTCACTGACACCAATCTGGACCGTGGCGGTTCCAACAGCCGCTGCCTTGGGAGTGATGGCGAAGAAGTTGGTCCCGTTAATCCCTCGAGTGAAGAAGACGTGATCGTTGGGGATCACGTTGGTGTTGGAGGACGAGGCGAAGAGGGTCAGGGTATCCACGTCGTCATCGACATCGGCCACCACGGCGAACAGCAGGTTGGTGGAGAGCTGCCCCTGAGCCACCTGGAGGGTGTTGGCATTGATGGCGATGGTCGGAGCGTCATTGACCGCCTCAACGTGGACTTCCACCGGGGCGAGGATGGCGGAGGCACCTGTTGAGATCGAGTCGGAGAGGGCGATGGTCACCGTGACGGGGCCCGAGGCGGCCGTGTTCTGATTGGGCCGGGGCGTGAAGGTCAAGGTGCGGGTCTTGCCGGTGCCGGAGAAGCTGAAGGCCGAGTTGGCGATGATATTGGTGTTGCTGGACGAGGCGCTGAGGCCGAGCTGGTCGAGCGGGGTGTCGGAGTCGTCGATCTCGAAGGCGATGGAGAATTGGGTATCCTCCTTGTTGGTCACCGAGGTTGGCACTTTGGTGAACACCGGCGTGGTCCAGAGCCGAACGGTCCAGCCACCAATGGTTCCAACGTCGTTGAACTTATCGTCCACGACAAAGAGGCGCCACGTTCCATTCGGGGACGTGCCCACCAGGGAGCCAAGTGTGCCGGTATAGGGACCGGCAACCCGGTTGGGATGACCCGGGATGTCCCACGTGTCCGCTATTTCCCCGGCGGGATCGAAATTGGTCGGCCGGAAGGTCCCACTGGGAATGGCGCTCGCCGCAGGAAGGGACGAGGAGGCCGTCGCGTCCAGCGTGAGATTGATATTGTTGAAGGGGAAGCCCAGGCCGACGTCGCTGAGGAGGACGATGCGCGCATTGTCCTCGGCGCGGACGAGCAGGACATCCACATCTGCGGCGTAGCTGTGGGAGAGGGAATTGAGCGTGACCGCCACGCGCTGCAGCTGGCCCAGAAGGTTGGAGGTGACAATGCTGCTCGGGTAGGGGGAGGCTGCACTGGGGACATTGACGCCCAGCTCAAACCTCGCATCATTGATGGTGATGGTGCCCGGGTTCGTGAGGGGCAGCCCTTGTCCCAGCGCCGGCCAGGCCAGGAGAACACTCAGTAATGTTGCCCAGGAGCCTATCGCATTCGCGAATGATCGTGGGAGTTGCTTCACAGCGCTATTCATAGTTGTTCCTTAACGGGACAGCTTCAATGACGGGCACTTAACTTGTCTGGCAAGCCTTTGGCAAGGCGAATCGTTGGGACAGGACAGGGCGAATCGGGCGCCGGTCCCGGCGGCGACCCGATAAGCGGCTCGGATGATAACGGAACCTTCCTACTTGGCTGGAAGGGGGAATCGACGACCGGATGGCGACAAAGGAATGGCGACAACGGAACGGCGATGTCCTTCGGCAGGCCAGAACGTGCGCGAGCCTCATCAGGGATACCGCTCCCGAATGAGCAAAGACCACCACGGACTGTTGGAATATCATTTGTAGGGAGGTCGCCCCATGGCCCCAGCCATGATGGACGCCAACCCGCCGCCATCTCGTGGGCACCTTGAAGCACCCCAATGAGCCGTTCCTACGGACCCTATTCAATCCGGTCGTGGTAGCGCAAGGGAAATTGTTGGTGGTTAGCCGGTTGGATGATCGTTGCCTGATACTCCCGGCCGGTCAGGCCGGTTTGGCGCCTGTCACGGCTCCAGCCAAGCTCTGGGGAAGGCGCGATGGGCGGGCTTCCTGAGTTCCGAAGGAGGGGAGTTTCCGGCCGGGTCCGGGGTCCGGATTCGGGGTCGGCTTGCCTTGGGATGGAAGGGGGCTGTACGTTTTCAACCGGATGCGCGACGGACCGTCGAAGCGGATCCCACGTAGGCCCGGGAGGGAGCAGGGGTCCTGATCGGTGAGGGATATATTGTCTATGATTCGACTGAATCACCACTATCAAAAGTTGAAGGCCGGGTACCTGTTCCCGGAGATCGGCCGCCGGGTGAAGGACTTCATCGAGCAGCACCCCGAGGCGGCAGGGCGGCTGATTCGCTGCGGCATCGGAGACGTAACAGAACCCCTTCCGCCCACGGTCATTGAGGCCTTGCACGCGGCCGTGGAGGACATGGGAAGGAGGGAGACGTTTCGCGGCTACGGTCCGGAGCAGGGCTACGAGTGGCTCCGAGCCGCCATCGCCCAGCACGACTTCAGGGACCGGGGCCTGGACATCGCCGACGATGAGATCTTTGTCAGCGACGGGTCGAAGTGCGACTGCGGCAACATCCTTGATGTTCTTGGGGCGGGCAACCGGCTGGCCATCAGCGACCCGGTGTACCCCGTGTACGTCGATACCAACGTCATGGCAGGGCACACCGGAGAGGCCAATCCGGAGGGATCCTACGCCGGAATCGCCTACCTGCCCTGCACGCCGGAGAACGGATTTTTTCCCGAACCGCCCCGGGAGCCCGTGGACCTGATATACCTGTGTTCTCCCAACAATCCCACTGGGGCAGCCGCAACCCGCCAACAGCTTGAAGCCTGGGTGGAGTATGCCCGGACCCATCGGTCGTTGCTGCTGTACGACGCCGCCTACGAGGCTTATGTGACCGACCCGTCGCTGCCGCGATCGATTTTCGAGGTCCCGGGGGCCCGGGAATGTGCCATCGAGTTCCGGAGCTTTTCGAAGAGCGGGGGGTTCACCGGGGTTCGCTGCGCCTTCACCGTAGTGCCCAAGACACTGCTGGCGGCGACCCCAGGGGGCGAAGCGCTGCCGTTGCATCCTCTGTGGCTGAGGCGCACGACGACGAAGTTCAACGGCGTCTCGTACATCGTCCAACGGGCAGCCGAAGCGCTGTACACCCCGGAGGGCCGGTCCCAAGTCAGGCTCCTCATCGAGCACTATCTTGGCAACGCCAGGATTCTCCGGGCGGCTGCGGTAAGCGCGGGCCTGGAGGTCTTCGGCGGAGTGAACGCACCCTACATCTGGGTCCGGACGCCTTCGGGCGTGACGAGCTGGCAGGCGTTCGACCGGATCCTGAACGAGGCCCATGTGGTGATTACGCCGGGCAGCGGGTTTGGTTCGCGCGGGGAGGGATACTTCCGCATCAGTGCCTTCAACAGCCGGGCGAACGCCGAAGAGGTGGCAAGCCGGCTAAAGGCGCTGCGGTGGTGATCGACTCTTCGGTCAGGCGATGGGGGTCGGGAATCCGTGCTCGCACACGAACCTTGCCCCCCGCCTCACGCAGCAAGGCCCTCCGAGAACGTGGCCGTGGCCATGCAGCAAGGTCGGGCGCGCTGGCCAGATCTTATCGGCGTGGTACTTGGGGTTGTGGACTCGCGGAGCTCGTCCCTCCGAGTCGCTGCCTCGTCACCCACAACCCGGGGGATAGACGGCCTCGGCGATTCGGGGAAATTGTCTCTTGTCACCCCGGGCCCGGCTGGTAGGGTGCGCCTCCATTTTTCTTGGAAATGAAGGCAGAAATTCATCCGCGGTACGAGGCAGTCGATATCCGCTGCGCCTGCGGCAACGTGATCACGACCCGGTCCACCAGGAAGGGTCCCATCATCATCGGCATCTGCAATGCCTGCCATCCGTTCTACACGGGGACGCAGAAGTTCGTGGATACCGCAGGGCGCGTGGACAAGTTCCAGCAGCGTCTGGCCAAGACCCAGGCGGCCCAGGCGGCCTTGGCCGAGGCGGCCAACAAGAAGAAGCGGCGGTAACGGCTTTCCGGCTCTCCGCCCGCCGATTCGCACCGGATCGGCGGGCGGTTTCCTTGGGTGGATCTCGCCCCCCACATCGAGCGGTTCGGACGGCGCCTGGCCGAGGTCGAGGCGGCACTCAGTGCTCCCGACGCCTATGCCCAGCCGCAGCGTGCCCAGGAGTTGTCGCGGGAGCATTCGCGGCTCAAGGAGCTGGTCGCCCGTGGCGCCGAGTACCTGCGATCCGGTCGGGAACTCCAATCCAACCTTGATATCCTGGCGTCCGAGCCGCCGGGCTCTGAACTGGGACAACTGGCGGAAGAGGAGATCCGCCGTCTCGAACCCGTCGTGACCCGGCTGACCCAGGAGGTCCAGCGAGGCCTGCTTCCGCCGGACCCGACCGATTCCCGCAACACGATCATCGAGATTCGTGCCGGGGCGGGTGGGGCGGAATCGGCCCTTTTTGCGGCCGACCTCTGTCGCATGTACGCGCGCTACGCCGAGGATCGCGGATGGAGGGTGGAGACCCTGGATTCGAGTCCATCGGATCTGGGAGGCCTCAAGGAGGTGATCTTCAGCGTGACGGGGGAGGAGGCCTTTCGCCGGCTGAAGTTCGAGAGCGGGGTACACCGCGTGCAGCGGGTTCCCGCCACCGAGGCCCAGGGCCGCATCCACACGAGCACGGCCACCGTGGCCGTGCTCCCGGAAGCCGAGGAGGTGGACGTCGAGATCAAGCCGGAGGACCTCGACATCAGTGTCTGCCGAGCGTCCGGACACGGGGGGCAGGGGGTCAACACCACGGACTCCGCGGTGCGGATTGTCCACAAGCCCACCGGACTCGAGGTGCGCTGCCAGGACGGCCGGTCCCAGCTCAAGAACAAGGCCAAGGCCCTTCAGGTCCTCCGGTCGCGACTCCTGGAACGGAAGATCGCCGAGGAGAAGGCCAAGTACGATGCCCAGCGCAGCCGCCAGGTCGGGACCGGGGAACGCAGCGAGAAAATTCGGACCTACAATTTCCCCCAGAACCGCGTGACCGATCATCGGATCGAACTGACCGTGTACAATCTCGCCCAGGTCATCGATGGGGCGATTGACGACCTGATCGAACCGCTGCTGGCGCACGATCTGAAGGATCGCCTGGCTGAACTGGCCCGTTCCTGAGCAGGTCCCCACTCCCATGGTCCATTCTCTCATGACACCCGCCGCCCTGATTTTCGACTGCGACGGCACTCTGGCAGACACGATGCCGCTGCATTGGCAGGCATGGCAGGCCATCCAGCGCCGCCACAATTTCACGTTCCCCGAGGATCGCTTCTACTCGCTCGGAGGGGTGCCGTCCCGGGATATCCTGACCATGCTCAAGTCCGAGCAGCACCTGGAACTGAACCCGATCGCCGTCGCCCTGGAGAAGGAGGAGACCTATCTGGAGATGATGGTGGACATCCAGCCGATCCATCACGTGGTCGAGGTGGCTCGTGCCAACGCCGGCCGCCTGCCCATGGCGGTGGCCTCCGGCGGTACCCGCCGGGTGATCGAACTCGTCCTGAACCGGCTGGGCATCCGCGATCTGTTTCAGGCGGTGGTCACCAGCGAGGACGTCACCCGCCAGAAGCCCGCCCCGGACATTTTCCTCGAAGCGGCCCGCCGTCTGGGCGTGGAGCCATCCCGGTGCCGGGCCTATGAGGATACCGATCTCGGTCTCCAGGCCATCCGCGCCGCCGGCATGGAAGCGGTCGATGTCCGCCTGGCAACGCCCCCGGCGGCGTGAGCTTTGAAGGGATCACCTTTGCCGCCCGGCACGCCCGGCTGTTGGAAGCCTTCGGGTCACGGTCCGACCCCCAGGAACGTCTGGCCTGGCTGGTGGACCTCGCCCGCAGCGAATCCCCCATGGATCCCGCCCTGCGTGCCGACCCATGGCTGGTCCCTGGCTGCACCAGCCGGCTCTGGCTGGTATGCCGCGAGGAAACCGGCCGTTGCCGCTTCGCCTGCGACTCGGACTCGGTCATCCAGAAGGCCCTCATCGGACTGCTCTGCCGCCTGTACGACGGATTGGCGCCGGAGGAGATTCTTGAAGGGGAACCCGCCTTCCTTTCGGAAACGGCGTTCCTGCGGGCCCTGACGGACAACCGGCGCCGCACCCTCGTCCGGGCCAGGGACCGCATCCGGGAATTTGCCCGGGCGCACCTCGACGGCCGCCCCTCATGAACCTCTGCGATGCCCACAACCACCTGCACGACGAACGGTATGGCGGGGATCCGGGGCGTCTCGTCGCCGAGTCCCGGGAAGCCGGAGTCGTCCGCATGGTGGTCAACGGTTCCCATGAGGAGGACTGGCCGGCCGTTGCCGACCTGGCCCGACGTTTTCCCGACGTCGTGATCCCGGCCTTCGGCCTTCACCCCTGGTATGTCCACCGGCGCGGCACCGGCTGGTGGGACCGTCTGCGTCGGCACCTCGACGACTGCCCCGGGGCGACGGTAGGGGAAATCGGCCTCGACCGATGGATCCTGGAATGTCCCGCTGCGGCCCGTGCGGCGGTGTCGCCGGAACTGGCCCACTGGACCGCGGCATGCCTCGACGAGCAGGAGGCGGTGTTCGATGCGCAACTCACCCTCGCCGCCGAGCGCGGTCTGCCCGCCAGCGTGCACTGCCTGCAGGCCTGGGGCCGTCTCTTCGACCGGCTTCGAAATGGCCCATGTCCCTCGGCCGGCTTCCTCCTTCACAGTTACGGGGGCCCGGCGGACATGGTGGTGCCCCTGGCCCGTCTCGGGGCGTATTTTGGGTTTCCGGGCTACTTCCTCCGCTCCCGCAAGGCCCGGCAGCGGGACGCCTTCCGATCCGCACCCCCCGATCGGCTCCTGGCCGAAACGGATGCCCCTGACCAGCGCCTGCCGGACGCCTCGGACCCGTGTGAACCGCTCCTGCAAGCGACCGACCGCCCCCTGGTCGAACCGATCGGGACGGATGGACGGCTCCTGAATCACCCCGCCAACCTCCGGGTCGTGGTGGCGGGGTTATCCCGGTTCCTGGGGGAATCCCACACTTCCCTCGCCGCCCGCCTCGACGCCAACTTCCAGCGACTCTTCGGACCCGCCCGTCACTCGTAGATCTGGAAGCGGGCACGCCGCACATGGAACTCCCCAAGGTCCGCCGCCCACAGGGCGCGGATCTCCGCCGCCGACCGGCCCGACCGGATGGCCTCGAGGGTGGGCGGGTGCCGCAGCAAATGGGCCATGCGGTCCAGCGCAAACACCCCGGGATGCAGCCGCTGCAAGGTCAGCGCGAGGGTCAATCCCACCTCGACCACCGGACACGCATCGCGGTCATTGAGCATCAGATACACCCCCCCGCACTCCTGCCCCTGGAAGACACTGGCCTTCGGAGTGAACCGGACCGGCACGAACCGGATCCCCGGCAGCCCCGCCGCGTTCAACTCCCGGGCCCAGCGCCGATCGTCAATGTAGGGCGCTCCCACCACCTCGAACGGCGTGTCCGTTCCCCGTCCCACACTGACCGCCGATTCCAACAGTCCGACCCCGGGATACAGGATCGCCTGCTTCAGGCTGCGCATATTGGGCGATGGGTTGATCCAGGGGAGCCCGGTCTCGTCGTACCCCCGGTCCCGCCGCCAGCCTTCCACCGGAATCACGGTCAGCATCCCCGTCCCCGCCCATCCGCGCTCTTCCGCAAACATCCGAGCCAGTTCCCCCACCGTCATGCCATGCCGCAGTGGAATCGGATGATAGGCGACGAACGTCGATTCGCCTTCGGTGTTCACCGGCCCCTCCACCCGCGACCCGATCGGATTCACACGGTCCAACACGAAGAATTTCAGTCCACTCCGGTGCGCCGCCTCCATGCTGAGGCCCATGGTCGATATGTACGTGTAGAACCGGCACCCGATGTCCTGGATGTCGAACACCAGCGCATCCAGTCCCTCCAATTGCCCGGCCCGCGGCTGCCGCGTCTCCCCGTACAGGCTGTGCACCGGCAATCCCGTCCTCTCGTCCACGCCATCCGGGACCTTCTCATCCAGCACCCCGCGAATCCCGTGCTCCGGACTGAACAGACAGCGCAGATCCACCCCCGGAGCCGACTTCAACAGGTCAATGGTCGGATTGCGTTCGCGATCAGTCCCGGTGTGGTTGGTGATCAATCCCACCTTCAGGCCGCGCAACACGGCAAACCCTCCCTCCACCAGAACGTCGATCCCGTTCCGCACCCCTCCCGCCTGCCGCCCCGATGCCCCGCCGGTTGCCGCCCCTCCGGTTTCCCGCCCCTGACGCGGCAGCGCTCCGGGAACCCCGTGGAAATTGAAATCCCCCACCGCCTCCGCCGCCAGGGTCCCCAGCCGGCGCCGCAACGCGAGGACGTTCCCTTCCTCGGTCGGGTGGTTCCGGTTGGACATCAGGATCACAAACGTCCGGGAAAACGGATCCACCCACAACGAGGTGCCCGTCCAGCCCGTGTGCCCGTAGCTTCCCACCGGAAAATGATCCCCCCGCGGCCCCGCATACGGGGAATCGATGTCCCAGCCCAGCCCGCGCCGCGCCGCCGGCAGCGACGATGGCGTCTGCACCGTCGTCATCAGGCGGACCGTCTCCGGCCGCAGCACGGTCACCGTCCCCACGGTCCCCCCGCCCAACAGCATCCGGGCGAAGCGGGCGGTGTCGGCGGCGGTGGTGAACAGCCCGGCATGACCGGCCACCCCGCCCATCCGCCGCGCCGTGGGATCATGCACCTCCCCGCGCAGGAACGACTCGCCCGCCTTGGTGGTCGGGGCGATCCGTCCCCGGAGGACCGACGCCGGTCGAAACCCGGTGTGGGCCATGCCCAGCGGCAGGTAGAATTCCTCCGCACAAAACCGGTCCAGGCCCACCCCGCTCACCCGGCGCACCAGCTCGCCCAACAGCAGATAGTTCACATCGCTGTACCGTGACCGCATCTCCGGCACCCACTCGGGCCGCTCGCCAAGGGCCCTCTGGATGCCTCCGTCGTACCCGGTCCACTCGGGACGCAACCCGATCCCCGCCCGCAACCCCGAGGTGTGGGTCAACAGATGCCGCACCGTGATGGCCTCGCGTCCGTCCCCATCAAACTCCGGCAGATATCGACGCACGGGCGCATCGAGGTCCACCTCGCCCCGCTCCACCAAACGCATCACCGCCGGGGTGGTGGCCATCACCTTGGTCAGCGACGCCGCATCGAACAGGGTGTCCTCGGTCATTGCTTCCGGCTCGGGTTGCAGCGCCCGCTGTCCAAACACCCCCCGATACACCGCGCCCTCCCGTTCCAGCCAGACCACCGCTCCGGGCAGCGCTCCACGGCCGACCGCCTCGTTCACGGCCGCTTCGATCTCGGCCAGTTTCTCCGACCGGAAGCCCGTGCCCGCCGGCAGTCCGGTCCTGGGCGGCTCGACGGGTTGCCTGGGCGCACAGGCCCCGGCAAGGCACATCGCCAGCAGGGCAGGCAGGGTGGGAATCCTACGCATGACGGGCGCCGAGCATCGGGCCCGTCCCGCCCGAGGCAACACCGAAAACCGGCCCATTTTCCGCTTGTCTCACCGGCCCGCCGGCAAACCATGGCTCGCCGCGGCCGGCGCGGGGCGACCGATCCCACCCATGCTCACCAAACGCATCATCCCCTGCCTCGATGTCCACGCCGGCCAGGTCACCCGCGGCCAGCAATTCGGCCGGGCCGAGGAGGGCGGGCTCCGCAATGTCGGCGATCCCGTGGAACTCGCCCTGCGCTACAACGCCCAGGGCGCCGATGAACTGGTCTTCTACGACATCACCGCCAGCGCCCACGGACGCGCCACGCTGATCTCGGTGATCGAACGCGTCGCCGACCAGTGCTTCATGCCCCTCACCGTCGGCGGTGGCATCCGCTCCGTGGACGACATGTGGACCCTCCTCCGCGCGGGAGCCGACAAGGTCAGCATCAATTCCTCCGCCCTCCAGAACCCGGAGTTGATCCGCCAGGGTGCCCTCAAGTTCGGCAGCCAGTGCATCGTCGTCTCCATCGACGCCCGGCGCACAACCCCGGATCGCTGGGAGGTCTTCCTCAAAGGCGGTCGCGAACCCGCCGGACTCGAAGCCGTCGCCTGGGCCACCCGCGCCTGCGAACTCGGCGCGGGCGAGATCGTCCTCAACAGCATCGATGGCGACGGCATGAAATCCGGCTACGACCTCGAAATCACCCGGCGCGTCTGCGAAGCGGTTCCCGTCCCCGTGGTGGCCAGCGGCGGGGCCGGCCGCCCGGAACACATGGCCGAAGTCCTCCTCGCCACCGGCGCCAGCGCGGCCCTCGCCGCCGGCATCTTCCACAGCGGCCAGTGCACCGTGGCGCAGGTCAAGGCCCACTGCGCCTCCCGCGGCCTCCCCATGCGACTCCGGCACCCGACGCCAGCGGCCTGACCCGTTTTGATCGCCCCCCCGGGGCGGGCACACGCCGTTGACCCTCACAATCGCGCCGAGGACCGTTCCTGGATCCATCTCAGATCCCGGTTGTTGGGGGATGCGTAGCTGTGCCCGTGCCAGTCGATGTTCCCGGCGGGCCGGTACGTCCTCCGATCGTGCCAACGGGGCCGTTCAACGTGCCCATCGGCGAACCCGAACACCGCGCTCCGTTCGTGGTGCGCCCCGGGCACGTGATAAAAGGTGTTCTTCCCCATCGCCACCCCGAAGAACGGCCGGCAGATGCTGTCCGCATGGATCTCCCCGAAGGTGAAGGTCTGCGACGGACCCGGCGCCGTCAGATCCACCGACTTCCGGTACGCCCGGTAACCGGGTGTCGGGTTTTCTCGGTACCGTTCGAGCTGGTCCGAACGATTGTACGGCTGCCACCCGGCGAAGGCGTTCAGCCCGTAACTGCGCACCACCCGGAGACGCTTCCCGCCCACCACCACCGTGCTGCGGTCCGACGGACACCGGTAGATCTCGTAACTCTTGAGGTACGAGCCGAAGAGCGATCGCCGCGGATCGGTCAGCAGGAACGTGTTGGTGTTGTCGCGAAGTTCCCCTTCGAAACTCCCACCCACCCAGGTTGGCACCGCCGCCCCGTCGCCGCGCCCGTTCGACACCAGACGGTCGTCGTGGTCATCCGCATACAGCGTCCAGATGATGCCCATCTGCCTGAGGTGGTTGGCACACTTGATCGCCTGCGCCCGGTCCTTCGCCTTCGCCAGCGACGGCAGCAGCATGCTTGCAAGGATGGCGATGATGCCGATGACCACCAGCAACTCGATCAGGGTGAACGCCAGGGCGGGCTCGCGCCTTGAGACGGGGAGGGTCACGCCCCCTGCTTCCCCCGCCTGCCCGCTCCCGTCAAGCCCACGTTGGGCGGTGCATCCCGGAGTTGTGGGTGAGGAGGCAGCAGATCGGAGCGACGAGCTCCGCGAGTCCTCATCCCAACGCACCCCATCGTTGCGGCCTCGTGGAACTCGGCCCTCCGAGGCGATGCTTCGCGAAGTTCGCGCCTCTACCCACAACTCCGGGATGCACGGCAAGCCGGTCGATTGACACGGATTTTCCCGGCCCGCTAGACTCAGCGGCAATTGAGGGGCCGTTATGAGTTACCTCGGTCAACCCGTACTGGTGCTCAACCGCCTGTGGCAGGCTGTCAATGTCTGCTCAGTCCGGCGGGCCATCGCCCTCTTGTTTCAAGGCCACGCCCAGGTCGTCCTGAACGCCGGGGACGGTTCCTTCCAGACGTTCAGCTTCCGGGAATGGCGCAATCTCTCCTCTTCCGAACCCCACCCGGAGAGCGTCCACGCCATCTCCTTCAAGATCCGCGTGCCCCGGGTCATCCTCCTGCTGGTGTTCGATCAACTCCCGGCCAAGGAGGTCAAGTTCACCCGCCATAACATCTTCGAGCGCGATAAGAACACCTGTCAGTACTGCGGCCGGCTGTTCGACCGGCGCGATCTCAACCTGGACCACGTCGTTCCCCGCGACCGCGGCGGACCCACCACTTGGGAGAACATCGTCTGCTCCTGCATCCCCTGTAACACCCGAAAGGGCAACCGGACCCCCCAGGAAGCCGGTCTGCGCCTCGTCCGCAAACCGCGCCGCCCCAAGTGGCGCCCCTTCCTCCACGTCCAGGTTGGCCTGCCCGCCCACGACCAGTGGCGCCATTTCGTGGATCTCGCCTACTGGAACGTCGAGCTGGGTCAGGACCTCGGCTGAATCCCCGGCTCCGGCCGTCCCCTCCGGCCGTCCCGTGCGGCCCTGACTTCATCTTCCCCCATTCCCCGCCGATACTCAGAGCGGAAGGGGTTGAACGGAATTGCAGCCCCGACCGGGACGGACACCACGGGTTCGCCTCCACCAAAGCATGCCTGCGGTGGACCCGGACACCGCCCCGCCCCGTGGCGTTCCGCCAGTGCCGCTCACGGAAAAGCCGTTGCGACCCGCCCGGGCGGATGCTACGAACTCATCACTATTGCGAATGCACCGTGCATGGTGCCGGTGCCCAAGAAACCCATGAGCGGCCCCAATCCACGCTTCCCGATGGCGGACACCTCCCTCTACCGCGAGTTTCAGGCCGAGCGCGAGGAAATCCTCCGCCATAAGTGGCTCGAATCCGAGAAGCTCGGGTACGACGTCGGCTTCGAATACGCGCTCACCGATTGGAACCTCAAACACCGGCCAGCCTGGCGTCGCCACCGCCAGCAACTCCTCTCCCAGCAGGCTGCCTGATCCCCTGCCCTCCACCCGGCAGGCGAACCAACGTATCGCCCCATCGCGGCAACGCCCCGCTCCAACAGGCCTGTCGCTCCCCGCCTGCCCGCCCAGTCCCCCAATGCAGGCGGCCACCGCTCCTCCCGCCCCAATCATGACCGCCACCCCCACCGTGCTGATGAACGCCCACGCCCTCCGCCTGGCCGTCAGTCGCATGGCCCACGAAATTGCCGAACGCAACGCCGGCAATTCCCGCCTCGTCCTCCTCGGGGTCCAGAAAGGCGGCGTCCATCTCGCCGCCCGGCTCGCCCGGGAACTCGAACGCCTCACCCATCATCCCGTTCCCGCCGGCCAGCTCGACGCCTCCCTCCATCGCGACGACCTCCACCAGCGTCCCGCCCCGGATATCCGCCCCACCAATCTCCCGGGCGACCTCAACGGCGCCACCGTAATCCTCGCGGACGACGTCCTGTTCAGCGGCCGCACCGCCCGCGCCGCCCTCGACGCCCTCCACGACTTCGCGAGGCCCGACCGCGTCCAGCTCGCCGTTCTCATTGACCGCCACGGGCACCGTCAGCTCCCCATCCAGGCCGACTACGCCGCCCGCAAACTCGATACCCGACCGGAACAACGCGTCGATGTCCACTGGACGGAGGACGGTCGCGAAGACGGCGTTCTGCTTCTTGCCCCATGACCTGGAACCGGCCCCACCTCCTCGATATCGAGTCCCTTTCCACCGAGGAACTTCTCACCGTCCTCGACACCGCGCGCGGCTTCAAGGCGGTCGGCACCCGCGCCATCAAGACCGTCCCCGCCCTCCGGGGCAAAACGGTCGTCAACCTCTTCGTCGAGCCTTCCACCCGCACCCGGATCAGCTTCGAACTCGCCGCCCAGCGGCTCACCGCCGACGTCATCAACTTCAGCGCCGACACCTCCTCCCTCAGGAAGGGCGAGACGCTCCGCGATACCGCCCGCAACCTCGAGGCCATGAACGCGGACATCATCGTCATCCGCCATCAGGCCGCCGGAGCCCCCCACTTCCTTGCCCGCTTTCTCCAGGCCAGCGTCGTCAATGCCGGCGACGGTGCCCACGAACACCCCACACAGGCCCTTCTCGATGTCTTCACCATCCGGGAGAAAAAGGGCTCCCTCGAGGGTCTCAAAGTCACCATCATGGGGGACATCCTCTTCAGCCGCGTCGCCCGGTCCAACATCTGGGCCCTCCGCAAACTCGGCGCCTCCGTCACCCTCTGCGGCCCCCCAACCCTCGTGCCCTCCATCTTCGAACGCATGGGCTGCCGCGTCTGCTGGAATGTCGATGAGGCCCTCCGCGACGCCGATGTCGTCAATCTCCTCCGCATTCAGCACGAACGGCAGCGCCAATCGATGTTCCCCGGGGTCGGCGAATATCGCGCCCAGTACGGTCTCGATCGCAGCCGCATGGCCGACCTCAAACCCGATGTCCTCATCATGCACCCCGGCCCCATTAATCGCGGGGTCGAAATCGATGCCGATACCGCCGATGGCGAACGCTCCGTCATCCTCGAACAGGTGACCAACGGCCTCGCCGTCCGCATGGCCGTCCTCTACCTCGTCACCGGCAACGACCCCGGGTTCGTTCGCAATTGATCCGCCAGCCTCCCTTTCCTCCCGCCACACCGGTCCCAACCGGACCCCTCGGGCGTCGAACAACCCGTATTTCCCGCTGCGCCACCGGAACTCGACGCTCCCCGTGTCGCTGGTGAACCACACCTCGGCCGGACCCCGCCGCCACCGTTCCTTCACCGCCTCCGAGGCCTTCGCCGACGCCGGGGACGCCGCATCCGCCACAATCAGCAGCCGCGTCCCCCACCGCTCCAACAACGCCTCCCGAACCGGTTCCCCCCGGTCCGCCAGCCCGCACACCACGATTTCCGCACGCAACTCCGGCCGCCGCGTCATCAATCGTTCCTGGGCAATCGCCCCCAGATCGGACACCAGCAGCACCCGCGTCCCGCCTGGCGCCACCCCGACCACCAGGCATCCGTCGTCCGCCCGCGATGCGGCATCCCCCGTCGCCGGATACCAGATGTCCAGACCCTCCACCCCGCGATCCCCTTCCGTCACCGTTCGCCATCGATCCGGATACCGCTCCTTCAATTCCGTCACCACCGCCCGATAAGGACCCGACCGGAACCGCAGCGGACTCGCCAGCACCCGCTCCGGACGCCACCGCTCCGCCACCGCCACCGCCCCGCCCACGTGCCGCACATCGCCGTGGGTCAGCACCAGCGTTCCCAGCCGGTTCACCCCCTGGGCCTTCAGGAACGGAATGGTCACCGCCCCGGCGGAGGCCTCGTCGCCCGTGTCCACCAGCGTCGATCCCCCCGCCTGACTCACCCAGACCGCGTGCCCCCCGCGCAAGGGCAGCACGACCAGACGTTCTTCCCGGGCCCGGCCCACCCAGACAACCATCGACCAGCCTGCACAAAGGAGGCCCAGTCCGAACCATGTCATCCGCCAATGCCGGCACCGGGATCCTCCGCACCCAATGGCCAGCAGGCCCAGGTACCAACCCACCAGGGCCGCGACAGGCGGCTGCCGAACCTGCCAGCATGCCCCCGGGAACTCGGCCGTGGCACGGCTCAGTTCCAGGATCAACCGCATCCACAACCAGGCCGAGTGGTTGAACCACTCACTCAGCATCGGCGCCCAGGCCCCGCACACCAGACTCCCCAGACTGCTCGCCAACGCCGCCCCGCCCAACGGCACTACCAGCAGGTTCGCCACCAGACTTCCCGGGGTCACCAGGTTGAAATACCACGCCGCCAGCGGCAGCGATCCGAGCCAGCAACTGACCGTCACTGCCAGCGCCCCGGCCAGCTTCTCCCACGTCGCCTCCCAACGTCGCCTCCACCACGGCACGAGACTCGGGGGCAGAAACGGATCCGGCGCCGCCAGCCGGACCCACCCCTGACGCAGCAGCGGCACCAGGATCCCCATCGTCCCCACCACCGCGAACGAGAGCTGAAAGCCGGCATGGAACAGTTGCCGGGGATCCCACAACAGCACCAGCAATCCCGCCGCCGCGAGGGAGTTCAGGACGTTCAGCGGCCGCGCCGCCATCCAGCTCCCCACCAGCACCGACACCATCAGCGTCGCCCGTACCGCCGAGGGCTGCCACCCGGTCGCCGCCGTGTAGAACCACACCGCCGGCAGCACCACGATTCCCACCATCACCCGCGGCAGCCCCGCCACCCGCAGGACCTCGACCACAAGCCCCACCAGCAAGGCAATATGCAGCCCGCTGATGGCGAACAGATGCATCGTCCCGCTGCGCATGAACGGCTCCTCCACCTCGTCCGTCAGCCCGATCTTCCACCCCAACGTCATCGCCCAGATCAGCCGCAGCACCTCATCCTCCTCGGGCAACCCGCGCGCCAGCGTCCGTCGCGCCCATCCCTGGAATCGATCCGCCCAACCGGGTGAATCCCGTTCCCCCTCCAACCCGATCCGTTCCCAGTCTTCCGAGGTCGGCGCCCGCAACTCGAAGTGGATTCCGCGCCATCGCAGGTACCCGCCGTAATCGAACAAACCCGGCGCGGACGGTCCCGCCGGACGCCGCAGGATCCCTGAAATCCGCACCTCCGTACCGCCGCAAAACCCCGGCTCGACCGGGGCCGACGTCGAGACCGCCACCCGCCCCGTCACCGCCTCCCATTCGCCTCCCTGTTCCCGCAACGCCCGGCACTCAACCACCACCCAGGAGTTGGTCGCGAGACGCCCCCATCGCTCATTCCGGCGCTGTCCAGGGGTGCTCACCAGCGTGCCCTCGATGGTGGCCAGCACCTCCTCCCTCCCCTCGCGCAAGCGCAGCTCGTCCGGCGCAATCACCGCCATCCGCCATGTCGCGTGGGTCGCCCCCGCCGTCACCAAGAACACCCCCATCCAAACCCGTCCCCATCGCGTTCCGCCCAACCGCAGCGCCACCCAGCCCACCAACGCCGCGCCAGGAAACAAGGCTCCCAACGGGATGCTTTCGAGGGCCCCGAGGACAACACCGAACGCGAAGAGGCTGACCACCCCCACCAGCGGATGCTTCATGGTCTCACCAGCGGCGCCACCACCGACCGGTCCTCCTTGTACCGATCCAGGCCGACGCCGGCCCCGACGCTACCGCCCCAACCCAGGCTCCGCGAGCCTATCCCGACACAGATGCCGCGCCGGAATCCTAAGCCCAAGACGTGCAGTAAGATCGGGGGTGCTGGCTTGATCCTTTCAGGCAAGAACCCTCCACACTAAACAGCCATGCTTATTACTTTTGACGGACCGGCAATCAGGTCATCGAAGGAGCGTGAGGCCCATAAATAGTAAGCCAGACTTAGTATTATTGACCGTCAATAGTACAATGCCTGACTGTGTATTTGCTTTATTGACTGCCTCAATTAACAGTCAGGCTTTTTGAGATTGACCTCCCGGTGACCAAGGGGTCCACGACCACTAGATGAGGTTGGCAGGGGGCGGCGCCGGAATAGCAGCGCGTCAACTGCATTACGCCGGCCCAAATAAACTGCAGCGTCAACATCAGTGCGCCTGCCCTATTATTTGGTTTGGCGAGCTCATGGGTCGCGACACGAGACGCGGACCGCCAGTCCCTCGGGGCGCAAACAAACAGGCCGGGGTCCGCGCGAACGAAGGGTCGCCCCAGCGGCATTCATCCTCGGTGGCGCCCACTCCCCGTGGGAATGGCGTTGCGCCGTCAGCCCCGGCCACCGATTCCCTTCACCTCGGCCGCTGGCCCGAATTCCCGAGCGTCTTGTGCAACGTGTCCAGGTAATTGCGGGAAACCGGCCCGATGCTGAAGGTCCGGCACGACCGCTCGAGACGGGACATGATTCCCTCAAACTCCGCCCGACTGATTGGACGGGTGCCCACCATCAGGGCCGCCGCCCGCCACATGTACTCATGCAAAGGACTCCGACGGCGCCCATCCGGCCGGCGTCGGAGGTCCGAGTACACCTCGCGCATTTCCTGATCGGTCGGATCTCCGATCAGCGTGCCGTACTCCAAGGCATGGAGGTCGAGAACCAGAAAGGCGTCCTCGTAGTTGTCAGGATAGGTGCCAAACTCGGGCGGCTGGAGATCGCCACGAAACAGTGCCTCCAACGACGGCGGTGCCCAGGACACGTGCTCATCCCCCCACGCAATCATCATCCAGCCGTTCTCAACGAACTTGGGGACCGGCTTTCGTTGCGTCTCGGGATCCTCGATCGAAATGGCAACACGAAGAACCGTGTCGGGTGAGAGGGTGCTGTTGGCGAACGCCTCACGCAGGGAGGGCGTGAAATGTTCCAAGGCGAAGATGGGATTGAGTTTCGAACGCATGGCGGACGACCGAATCGACCGAATCATGGCCCAGCCATCGAGCCAGTGTCATTCAGAATGACGCATTCGGGCTTTCTAGCGCCCGCCGATCCGCACCGCGACACCGCGCGCCCGCGCCCACTCAATCGCCGCGGGGTAGTCGAGCACCTGCCCGACATTCAGATAATCCGGTCCTTCCCGCATCGACGCCGGCCACTCCTGCAGATCCAACCCCGCGACGCCGGGCTCGAACAGCGCCGCGTACAGGGCGTTCACGCCCATCGCCCCTTCCGCCGCCAGTTCCACCCGTGCCAACTCCGGCGCCACCTCGCGCAGGACTGCCAACCCGCGCCGGATGTCCCAGATGCGCATGCCGTCCAGGGTCTGACCCAGCAGCATGAACCGGCGCCGGATCTGCACCTGCTTCCGTTCGTCACCCGACCATCCCCCTTCTCCGATTCCGCGCGGCGCCAGGAACGCCCAGGCGGTCGCGTCCTCCCCCTCAAACTCCCCGCGCCCCCAGCCATCGCCCAATTGCCGCACCGCCCAGACTCCCGCCGCCCTGGGATCCAGAACCCGAAGCACCAGCGTCCCGGGCGGCCGGTCCTCGGCCGTCACCAGGTCCAACCGCAACGGAACATCCGACTGGCTCTCGAAGGTCCACGTCCGCAAACGGCGCGATCCCACCTTCCGGTCCTCGACCTTCTCCATGCGGCCGGTCGATCCCTCGTCCGGCCAGCCTCCGAAGACTCTTTCCCTCAACGACCTCAGCCGCGCCACGCCTTCCCCTACAATCCCGCCCCGACCTTCGGCCGATCCGAACCATTCCTGCGCCGTGGTATTTCGCTGATCTTCCGGAAGATCCCCGAACACCCGCAACGCCATCGGATCCAGGCGTCGCACCGCCGCCTCGCCGATCAACGGTTCCTCGCCCTTCAGATGCCGGTTGAACCAGCGGAACACAGGCACCTGCAGGTCCTGCGTGTCCCGATGCGGGCCCGGCGCGATCACCAACCCCAGCCGGTCAACGGCGCCCAACGCCTCGTACACCCGGCGGACCTGCGCGTGGACCCGCTGCACACCGTCCAGGGGGAAGATCGTGTCGGCATCCGTGTTCACGATCAGCAACGGGCGCGGCGCCACCAGGGCCGCCTTCATCGCGAAATCCCACTGGTGCGTGTTCACGAAGTACATGCAGTCGCAATGCCCCTCGACCACGCCATCGACCACGTGATTGCGGAGATCGGTGATCCCCGCCACCGGCGCCGCCACCCGCACCCGCTCATCGATCGCCGCTGTGGTCCACGTATAACTCCCCCCGCCGCTCCGCCCCGTCATTCCGATCCGTCCGGCATCCACATCCGCCCGCGATTCCAGGTAATCCAACGCACGGATTCCATTCCACGTCTCCACCCCCGCCGGCGTGTAACCCCGCGAGTTCCACCACCACTGCCCCAGCCGGTGCGTCCCGTGATGATCCCCCTCGATCTCCCCCAACTGCAACGTGTCGATCGTCAGGCAGACATACCCGTGTCGCGCAAACCACATCCCGTGATGCTGGTACGCGGTCTTGTTCCCACAGCTCACCCCGTTGGTCCGCACGGCCGCATGCCCGCACACGTACAGCACCCCCGGCAAGCGCCCCACCGCTCCCGCCGGCCGGTAGAGGTTCCCCGTGACGTACAGGCCCGGCATCGACTGGAACTGGAGCCGTTCCACCACGAACCCGTCCCCCTCGACCTTCCCGGCCACCACCGCCTGCAACGGCGTCCGTTCCGGCATCGGCCAGAGCCCCAGCATGTCCAGCAACTCCTGTCGCAACCGTTCCCGCTCGTCGCCGCCCCGGGCCAACCGCTCCAGACCCGCCCTCGCGCGCTCCTCCAACCGGGATGTCTCCCCGGCGAAGTAACGTCGCAAGGCCGCATCCGCCGGGCTTTCCCCGGTTCCCGGCGCTGCCAGCGCCCCCAGACTCCCCAGCCAGCACGCCACCCATGCCACTCCAAGTCGGGTCATGCCCGTCACGCTGCGCCTGCCGGCTTCCCCCGCGCAAGCCCCCAACTCTGCGGATCGCAGGGACCGTCGTCGGCAGGGAATCCCAACCCCGTTCCCAATCGCCAACGGCCCACCGACTTCCGGCTCGCCCGGCAACCCGTCGGACTCCTCATCCATTTTTCGGTGCCACCACGATCAGGGAAGGCCTCCGTCGCCTCGTCAACGATCTCCCCCCCTCTCCGCGTGTCCCCCCTTCCCACAACCCAACCCGAGGATGCTTTCACACGGAGCCGCGCCGGACCGCGGCCGCCATGGTCGAGACGTTCTGAAGGACCTCACGGGCGGCGCCGGCGTCGGGAATCCGCAGACCGAATCCCTTCTCGAGCGCGACGACGAGCTGCAGGGCGTCCACCGAATCGAGCCCGAGACTCTCGGGACCGAACAGCGGCTGGGTGTCGCCAATGTCGTCGGGCGCCATGGTGAGCATCAGGTTCTCGACCAGGAGCGCCTTCATTTTCCGGATCAGCTCGTCCGAGGCAGCGCTGTCCGGCGGTTCAGTGGATTCCCCCATCGACGGTGACCGCGGACCCTGTGAGGTAGGAGGCGTCCGGACAAGCGAGAAAGCGGACGACCGCAGCCACTTCCTCCGGGCGTCCGAGGCGGCGCGCGGGGATCCGCTGGAGGATGCTCCGTCGCGCCTCCGGATCGAGCGCCCCGAGCGCCTCGGTCTCGATGTAGCCGGGGCATACCGCATTGACCGTGATGCCGATGCGGGCGACTTCCTTGGCCAGGGACCGGGTGAGGGCCACGACGCCGGCCTTGGCGGCGGCGTAATTGGCCTGACCGGCGGGAGCCAGGAGGGCGCTGACAGAGGCCATGTTGACAATCCGGCCCCAGCGTTGGGCGATCATCGCGGGCAGGACCGCCTGACATCCGTGGAAGACGGCGTCGAGATGGGTCGCACGCACCTCCTCCCAGTCCGCCACCGGCATCGTGCCGAGCAGGGAATCGCGGGGTCCGCCCGCATTGTTGATGAGGACATCGAGGCGCCCGTGCCGGTCGAGGATGGCGGCCACCGCGCGGTCCCAGTGCTCGCGGGAGGTGACCTCGAGCTGGACCAACTCCAGGCGCCCCGGTGCGGCATGGGCGAGGGCGTCCAGGCGTTCGCGCCGGCGATGCCAGCCAAGCCAGAGGACCGGGGCATCCGGTTCGGACAGGAAGGCCCGGACGATCGCCCCGCCAATGCCGCCATTGGCACCGGTGAGCAAGACAACACGCGGTGAGGTCATAGGCGCAAATCCTGCCGGCCGGACTCGGGGGCGTCGAACCGGACCCCTCCCGCGCGGCCGTACAAACCCGGCACCACGGCGCCGGCCCGGACGGTCTCGCCGCGGGCGACCGACGCCGCCGCCTCGATCATCCGCCAGGCGGCCCCGGCGGCCCAGGCTTCGCCGAGGTTCGCGAGCGGGTCTCCGCTCCCCGGGACGGGATGGTGACGCCCACCGCGTGGGCGGGCATCCCATTGCCGGGGGTTGATGGTCCCTCCATCGGCCGGCCCGGTGGCCATGCCGAGGGCCTGCATCAAGGCGGCTTCCGGTCTCTGTGCCGCGGGGGCGACGGCCCCGATCCGGGCCAGGGCGCCATCGTCTGGCTCCCGCGCGAGAAGCAGCGCTCCGGCACCCTCGGCGGAAACGCGTCCAGGGTATCGAAGCGCCAGGGCATGGGCGGTCAGCCAGTCCGCCTCCTCGGCGGCCACGATCAGACATCGATCGACACGGTTCGTCCCGATCCAGAGCAACGCCGTGTCGAATGCCTGGATCAGGCAGGTGGGATCGCCCACCTCGGTTTGCACGCGGCCGGTCAGTCCCAGAATCGCGGCTAGGTGGCTGGCGGGAGCGTTGAAGACCGTTTCGGGAAACAGCAGGGGACTGGCTGTACGCGGATCCTGAACCGCCTCCTGATGAAAGCGCCGCGAGCAGACGACCCCACCGGTCATGGTGCAGAAGACCAGGCCGGTGCGGGCGGCGTCCGGCAGGGGCCCCGGGGTTCCCTCGGAGTCCAGGCCCAGCGCTTCGAGGGCGGCGGCAACGGCGAAGCGGGTGATGGCACCCGCCCGACGCATCCGTGGATGCCCGGCCCAGGGAGGGCGAAGACCCGGCAGAGGAACCCGGTGAACCCCCAGCGTGGGAAGGTGGGCCGGGGAATCGGCACGATCCGGCGTCAGCGGGGCTCCGGACGCGATGGCCGCCCGGAGCGCGGCGACCCCCCAGCCAGCCGGACTCACGGCACCAAGACCGACGACCAGAACGTCACGCATGCCACCTCCGGAAGAGCAGGCTGGCATTGGATCCACCGAAGCCGAAGGAGTTCGACAAGGCCAGTTCCAGTCGCTGCGGTCCCTCCGGCCGGCCCGGTTCACGGAGGAGGCGAAAGACGCAGGCCGGATCGGGTTCGAGCGTGGGGGCGTTGGGTGGCAGCCATTGTTCCCGCAGGGCCATGAGGCAGATCACCGCTTCGACCGCACCGGCTGCTCCGAGAAGGTGCCCGGTGGCGCCCTTGGTGGAACTGACGGCCAGTCGCCCCGCGTCGTCGCCGGCCCAGGCACGGATGGCCGCGGCTTCGGCGGCGTCGTTGTGGGGCGTGCCTGTCCCGTGGGCGTTGAGGTAGTCCACGTCCGCAGCGCTGACCCCGGCGGCGACGCAGGCCTCCGTCATGCCGGCCAGGGCCGCACGCCCTTCGGGATCGGGCTGGGTGAGATGGTGAAGATCCGTGGCGGCACCGTACCCGACCAGTTCGCCCAGGGGGGTGGCGCCCCGGCGCCGGGCGCGGTCGAGAGTCTCGAGGATGAGAATGGCTGCGCCTTCCCCCAGTCCGAGTCCATCCCGGTGGCGGTCGAAGGGCCGGCACGAGGTCGTCGAAAGGGCCTGGAGGGAATCGAACCCGGAAAAGACCAGTTCGCTCAGGGCCTCGTAACCACCCGTCACGGCCACCTGGGCGCGTCCCGCCCGAATCCATTCCCAGGCGTGTCCGATGGCGTTGGCGCCGGACGCGCAGGCATTGGCGAGAACGGTTGCCGGCCCGGACCAGCCAAGGTCCGACGCCAGATCCTCGATGTGCCGGTTGGCAAAATAGTCGTCGAGCCGTTCGAACTGGCGCCGTCGCGACGCGGTGCGGTCGGCCTGTCGGAGGTACGCCTGACCGGCATTCATGCCGGCGCTGGTGGTGGCGAGGGCCACGGGCCATGTGCCTCGGTCGGGGTCCGATGCGACACCCGCCATCTCGGCGGCCTCGCGGGCGGCCGCCAGCAGCAGCCGTCCGGCCCGGTCCATGCGCATGAGGCGCCGCGGACCCAGGCGCCCGGGCTCCAGAGCGGGCAGCGGACGAACCTCGGCGGCCAGCCGCGCGCGATGGCGCGAGACATCAAAGAGCGTGACGGGAGCGAAGCCGGAGCGTCCCGAGGCGAGGGCATCGGCATTGGCCCGCCAGCCCTGTCCCAGGGCCGTGACGATGCCCGCGCCGGAGACCACGATCCGGGGATGACTGGGGACTGGCATGCGAGGCGGAACGGTCGGGATGGGGACCGGAGGTGAGATTGCCAACCTCACGATGGAACGTCCATGCTGGCCCGACTTGAGTACGAGGCCCGCCACCGACTCCGGGGAAGATGCGTCGTGGGACGTCGCGATCGTCGGCGGAGGTCTGGCGGGCTCGGCAATGGCCCTGTTGCTGTTGCGCCGGATGCCGGGCCTGCGCGTGCTGATGATCGAGCGAAGCCGGGTCTTCGGGCGCCGGGTCGGCGAGGCCACGGTCGAGGTGAGCACCTATTTCCTGGGGAAGGTGCTCGGACTGACCCGGCACCTGAACGAGGCGCATCTGGCCAAGCAGGGCATGCGATTCTGGTTTGGCGACGCGGCCACCCGGGGGTTGGGCGACGCCGGCGAGATCGGGACCCGCTACCTCGTCCGGCTGCCGGCCTACCAGGTGGACCGGGCGGTTCTCGATGCGGAAGCCTTGGACCAGGCGTGCGCGGCGGGAGCGGTTTGCTGGCGTCCGGCGGTGGTCCACCAGGTGGAACTGAAAGGTTCCCATGGCCAGCACCTCACGGTGACCCACGAAGGAACCCGCCGGTCGATTCACGCCCGCTGGGTGGTGGATGCCTCGGGGGTCGCGGCGCTGCTGGCGCGCCAGGAAGGCTGGTTCGAGGTCAATGACAGTCATCCCACCTCCGCCGCGTGGGCGCGATGGGAAGGCGTGGGCGACTGGGACGGCATCGAACTGGCGGCGCAACATCCGGAATGGGCCCGGGCCTGTCCGGGAATCCGGGGCACGGCCACCAACCACTTCATGGGCGATGGCTGGTGGGCCTGGTGCATTCCCTTGAAGGGGGGCGACGTCAGCGTGGGTGTGGTGTTCGATGAACGACGCCAGACCTGGCCCGCCGAGGGAACGGTCGCGGAACGCCTGAAGGGATTCCTGGACCGTCATCCGGTGGCGAGGGAGTTGCTGGCCGGAGCCCGGCCCCGGGACGGCGATGTCCACTGGCGCCGGCGCCTCGCCTACCGGTGCCGGGTGCAGGCAGGCGACGGGTTTGTGCTGGTGGGGGACGCCGCCGGGTTCATCGATCCGCTGTATTCGCCGGGATTGGACTGGCTGACGTACACGGTCTGCGCGGGCGCCCGGCTGGTCGAGTCGGGTCTGCGCGGGGCGGCGCTGGCGGAACCGCTGGCGCGCCACAATGCGGCGTTCACCCGCAGCCACCGGCAATGGTTCGAGGCCGTGTACGAGAACAAGTACGCCTATCTCGGAGACTTCGAACTGATGCGCCTGGCATTCCTGCTGGACCTCGGCCTTTACTATCTCGGAGTGGTGTCCCAACCCCTGCGCCGCGGCGACGTCGCCCTGGTCGAACCGATCTTCTCCACGCGCCCGTCCGGCCCGGTGTTCCGCCTCATGCGGACCTACAACCGCCGGTTCGCCGCCATGGCGGACGAGCGCCGCCGGACCGGCCGGTTCGGCAGGCGGAACCGAGGTTCGCGCTTCCTGTTCGGCGGCTACACGATCGAACCCTCGAGCCTGCGTCCCCTGCTGGGCGCCCTGCTGGGCTGGATGCGGCTCGAACTGCGGGAAGGCTGGAGGACCTGGGGCCGACGTGCGGTTCAGCCGACCGTGACCGGTTCGGTCGCCGCGGTGCCGGCAGCGGCCCGGGAGACCTCCCGCGGAGTGCCCGCATAGTGGGCCGCGAGACTGATGGGCGAAGGCTCGAGTCCCGCGGACGTCAGCGCCGCCCGAATGCGCTCCGAGGTCATGATGACGCGGTCGCGCCGGTAGAGGAGGTAGTCTGCCCGGCTGGCGCCCGGGGTCAGGTTGACCGTCACCAGGTTTGCGCCGGTGCCGAGTCCTCGGAGGTAACCGTCCCGCGGTGAGAGGATGTTGAGGGCGCTCACGGCGGGAATCACCCATTCGGGCCGGCGAAGCCGGAGCAGCGCCATGACATTGAGGGTGTCCTCAAGGTCGCCCGCAGGGGCGCCGGACAGCGCGGACTCGTTTCCGGGGATGAACGGACTGACGCTGCAGCCATCAAGCGGGAGTTGGGCGGCGAGGTCGATGGCGGCGTTGAGATCGGCCCCGGTTTCGCCGGGCAGTCCGGCAATGAATCCCGAACTCACACGCCACCCGGACGCCGCCAGGGCGCGGATGTGATCCAGCCGTTCCTCGAAGGTCCCAGGAGCCCGGAACCGTTGGTAACGGTCCGGACCGGCCGTCTCGAATTTCATGATGTAGAGACTGGCGCCGGCCTCGCGCAGGGCCCGGTAGGCTGGCGCATCGAGGGTTCCCAGGCAGACACTGATGCCCAGGGCGGTCTCGCGCCGCAGGCGACGGATCAGGGGCAGCACCACCTCGCGAAGCGCCACCGGATCCTCCCCGCTCTGGATGTTCAAGTCGGTCACGAACTCCGGCCAATGTTCGAGCAGCAGGTCGGCCAGAGCGTCGGGGTCGGCCCGAAACCGGTTCAGGCCGCGATGGCTTCGCCGCATCCCGCAGTAGGCGCAGTCCTCGCGGCAATGGTTGGAAACCTCGACGACGCCCCGGACGAACACCCGGTTGCCGAACTGGCGGCGCGCCAGCTGCCGTGCCCGGTCGTGCAGGTCCTGCTGACGGCGGCCCCGCAGGCCCACCCCGCCATGCCACCGTTCCACGCTGCCGGAGTCCCCGCGCATGAAGCGATTACCCGGAGGGGCCATGCCGGAAGCAATCCATTTATCCGCCGCGACCTCCGGCCGGGCGCATCCCAGGCTCCTGGATCTCGCCCAAGCCATCCCTCGTGGGGACTCGTCCTCGTCCTCGATCCGGCAGGCACACCGTTTCGAGGTTTTCGGGCGACCCTTCTTTCGTCCTGGGCCGGCGTCGGATTCCCGAACCTCTGTTCACGCTTCCCCCGGGCGGGCAATGTCGGGTCCGCATGATCCCCCGGGACCATTGCCATGCGGTGATCCCGTGCCTGAACGAAGCGCCCGCCATCGGCAGGCTCGTCCGGGAGGCCGCCCGGCATCTTGGCGCCGTCTGGGTGATCGACGATGCCTCCACCGACGGGACGGCGACGGCGGCCCGCGATGCGGGGGCGCACGTGATCCAGCACCCGGCGACGCGGGGCAAGGGGGCGTGCCTGCGGGCCGGGTGGCGCGCGGTGCAGGAACAGGGGATTCCCTGGGCGCTCTGCCTCGACGGCGACGGCCAGCACCGTCCGTCCGACATCCCGCACTTTCTGGAGAACGCCTCGCGAACCGGGGCGGATCTGGTGGTGGGCGACCGGATGCACGCTGCGGACCGGATGCCGTGGCTGCGCCGGGCGACGAACCGCACCCTGAGCGCCTGGCTGAGCCGGGCGGGCGGGCGCGCGTTTCCCGATTCCCAATGCGGCTTCCGCCTCGTCCGTACGGATCGCCTGCACGAACTCGTCCTGACCACGGAACATTTCGAGATCGAGTCCGAACTGCTGCTGGCCGCCGCCCGGGCGTCCTGGCGGATCGAGTTCGTTCCGATCGAAACCGTGTACGCGAACGAGCACAGCAAGATCCGGCCGTTCCGCGACGCCTGGAGGTGGCTGCGCTGGTTCCGGCACGCGCGGAGAAATCCCCCCGCCGCGGCGTCCCCTGCCCCGGGGCGTTCGGCCGTCAGCGCGCTCCGGCAGCCGGACTGAATCCCAACCCGCGCCCGGGGGCCGCAGGCAGGGCGCAGGGACCTTCAGCGAAAGGCCGAGGAATAGACCTCGTACGCCTCGACCGGGCCGCCAGGGAAGTAGGGCAGCGGCGGCAGTTCGAAGCGGCGGGTCGCACGATCGAAGACCAGTTCGACCGGGTGCCCGGCCTCGTTGGGATCGTAGGCGAGGAACCGATGCTGACGTTCGGTGGTCTCAACCGCATAGACCAGCACCGCGTGATTGATGGTCAGGCGCGGGAACCGGACCACGTGGAGCACGGCAGGGGAACCGGGCTCATCGCCCGCCAACCGCTCCGCCAGACGATCGGCCAGTCGCTGGCGCTGGACGGCGCTGAACGGGAACACCATCCGCCAGTGGCCCCGCTGGACGTAACTCTGCCAGCTTCCACCGGCCTCCCGCCGCACCAGGTCCCCGTGGACCTCGCTGAGCTGCCGAAGCCCGGTGAACCCCGGAATCACGACACGCCGGGCCTCGGTCGAACCGCGCCGCGGAGACCGCCGAATCACGCTGCGGATGGCACTCCGAAGTTCGTCCGGCGCCACCGGGGCCAGGTCCGGTTCGAATCGCGCATGCAGATGGAACTCCTTGGCGGCGCGGACGACGACGAAGCAGCGCTGGGCATAGTCGGGACGGGGCTTCCGTCGTCGATGGGACATGCGCCCGGTGTCCGGGTCCACCTCGTACAGCCAGAGGGTCTCGTTCGGGAACGCGAACGTGTCCCGGTGGAACTCGAAGGACTGCGGCGACGCCCCGCTGCCCGGGGACGCGCAGCCGGCCGCCCCGAGAATCGTCAACGCCAGCAGCAACATGAGCGCGGTCCGCGCTCCGGGATGAGGTCGGCGTGAGGGCATCGGGGAAGGGGAGAGCGGGGATGCGATGGCGATTACGATTACGATTACGATTACGATTACGAGTACGGGGACGGGGACGGGGACGGGGAGGAGGATGGCTGTTGGAATCGGGGACGCGACCCTGCGGCGTGTGAGACTTCTGTGGGGTGTCGGACGGGCGGCATGCCGGTGCAGGGTGGCCTGGGAGGGACGGATATCGCGAGTCCACAACCCAGCGTTCCACACCCTTGCGGCCTCGTGGAACTCGGCCCTCCGAGGCGACGCTTCGCGAAGTTCGCACCTTCCCGACAGGTCCGGGATGCACGGCCACCCGGAGCGATTCCGCTTTTCCGCTGGGAACGCGGGCGTTCGCGGGCACAATCACGGGCCTTTCGGGAGTTCAGCGTTTCGTCATGAGCGAATCTCAAGAGTCCGGGCCGGTCGGATCGGCCGCGCGCGATTTCATCCGGGAACGGGTGGCGGCCGACGTCGCCGCCGGCCGGCACCAGCAGATCGTGACGCGGTTCCCCCCCGAGCCAAACGGGTATCTCCATATCGGGCATGCCAAGAGCATCTGCCTGAACTTCGGCATCGCCCGGGACTTCGGGGGGCGCTGCCACCTGCGCATGGACGACACCAATCCGACCAAGGAGGAGGTCGAATATGTGCAGTCGATCGCCGAGGACGTCCGCTGGCTGATCGCCGGGTGGGCGGACGACCGGCTGGGTCTCAAGGTGGCGGGGCAGAAGCCGGTGACGCTGACCGTGGATGGCCGGCAGGACTTTCTGATTCCCGCGGTGGCGGGTTCGGACGTGGGCGGCGCCGGGACCGACGTGCTCGAGCCGTTCTTCGCCTCGGACTACTTCGATCAATTGCATGAGTACGCGTTGATCCTCATCCGCAAGGGTCTCGCCTACGTCTGCGACCTGTCGGCGGAGGAGATCGACCGGTACCGGGGCGCGCCCGACCGGCCCGGGCAGGCGAGCCCGTTCCGGGAGCGGACCGTCGAGGAGAACCTGGAACTCTTCGAACGGATGCGGCGCGGCGAGTTTCCGGATGGAACGCGGACCCTGCGGGCAAAGATCCGGATGGAATCGCCGAACATCTGGTTGCGGGACCCGGTGCTGTACCGGATCCGGCACGCGGCGCACCACCATGCGGGGGATGCCTGGTGCATCTACCCGATGTACGATTTCGCGCACGGGTTGAGCGATTATCTCGAAGGGATCACCCATTCGATCTGCACCCTCGAGTTCGAGGTGCACCGGCCCCTGTACGACTGGATCCTCGAGAGCCTCGACCTGCCGCGCCCGCGCCCGCAGCAGATCGAGTTCGCCCGCCTGAACCTCGGCTACACGGTGATGAGCAAGCGCAAGCTGCTGCAGCTCGTCAACGAAGGCCGGGTGACCGGCTGGGACGATCCGCGCATGCCCACGCTATCCGGACTTCGCCGCCGCGGCGTCCGCCCCGAGGCGTTGCGGGAATTCGTCCACAGCGTGGGGGTCACCAAGTACGACGGCCTGACCGATGTGGCGCTGCTCGAACACGCCATCCGCGGCGACCTCAACCGAGTCGCGGAACGCCGGCTGGCCGTGCTGCGTCCGCTCAGGGTTGTGCTCGTCAACCTGCCGGATGGGCTTCGCGAGACGGTACCTGCCACCAACAACCCGGAGGATCCGGCTTCGGGGACGCGCCAGGTACCCTTCACCCGCGAGTTGTTCATCGAGCGCGACGACTTCCTCGAGCAGCCGCCCAAGGGCTTCTTCCGTCTTCAACCGGGGGGCGAGGTGCGACTCAAGTACGCGGGCATCATCCGCTGCCAGGAGGTCGTGAAGGATGACCGCGGGGAGGTGACCGAACTCCGCTGCGCCTTCGACGAGGACAGCCGCCCGGGCGGGCCGACCAGCGGCCGCAAGATCAAGGGAACCGTCCACTGGGTCAGCGCCCCCGAGGCCGTCGAGGCCGAGGTGCGCCTGTACGACCGGCTGTTCACCGTTCCGGAACCGGACGCCGACGGGGACTTCCGGGCCCATCTGAACCCCCGCTCGCTCGAGACGGTCACGGCCCGGATCGAGCCGTCCATGGCCGACGCCACGGCCGATCGCCGTTACCAGTTCGAGCGGATCGGGTACTTCGTGCTCGACCGCGACAGCCGCCCGGGGCGGCCGGTCTTCAACCGGACCCTCTCCCTGAAGGATTCCTGGGCCCGGGAGCAAAAGAAGGGTTGATCCCGCGATGCGGCGGGGGGCGTCCCCGGAGTTGTGGGTGAGGAGGCAGCGCATCGGAGGGATGAGCTCCGCGAGTCCTCCATCCACTGCGCCCCTCCACTACGGCCTCGTGGAACCCGGCGCTCCGAGACGACGCTTCGCGAACTTCGCACCTCTCCCCACAACTTCGGAATGCAAGGCCGCACGGCTGCGGCTGAAACCTTCCCGGATCAGGGGGGTGGGGCGGCGGAGGGGATGGGAGGCGGGGTCATCGACTGTGCGCGGTAAAGGGCCCAGCCGATCCAACCCCCACCGGTCACCTGCCGAGTCCCGGTCGGGCGGATTTCGCGAACCTTCACAGGATAGGGCCTGGAGAAGCTGATCTCACGCGCGCCCATGAGGGCGAAGTCGGCATGCTCCACCTCGAAGGCGGGTCGTGAATCCTCCTCGTCGATGTTGTCGGTGACGTAATTGAAGAGGCCGAGAATCTCCGTTTGTCCTCCGTCCCGGGTGCGCCAGCGGATCCCCTTGCCTTCGTGTTTGACGCCGAGGGCCCAAAGCCGGCCGCCCTGATTGCGGACCAGGCCGACGTCGGTGGTACCTTCCGGATTGAGTTGTCGCGCCCACAAGCGTTGGCCGGCCTGGCGCAGTTCGATGTGGGAGGAGCAGTCGGTGACAAACAGGTCGCCGGTGCCGGTGCCGAGGATTCGGAGGTCGCAACCTTCGAGGATCAATGTGTTGGCGCGGGAGCGGTTCTCGGCCGTGGGCGGCCGGCCACCGAAGGCCTGGAGATTCTGGAGCTTCACCCGGGACGCGGAGGTGTCGTCGATGACAAACCGACCGGTTTCGCTGCCGATGATGCGTCCGAACCCCAGGCCGATGAGATGCCGGACACTTCCGTGAAGGCGCACCGTGCCATCGAGGCTGTAATGGTTGGGGTCGCCTCCGCCGATGCCCGGAAAGTAGACGGTGGTCTTGCCGGCGGCTGCGGCGGCGTCGACGGCGGCCTGGATGGCGGGGGTATCATCCCGATTGTCGCCGGGCACGGCACCGAACGCCTGCACGCTGATCCAGTTCGAGAGGTTGGTTTCCCAGGCCATGACAGGCTCCGGTTCGATGGGCAGGTGGAGACCGCGAGCGGGTGCGTCGTCGAACAGGCGCTGGACGGGATGCGAGAGGTATTCCTCGATGACAGGGGCGTCGATGGTGCCGCCGGGCGTGGAACTGTGGAGGGCGGCGAGGAACCCGGAGGTTTCGACATGGCGCGCGTAGAGCACGCTGGTGTTGACGATGGCGGGTTGATCCGGGGCACCCCCGGTGAAGCTGCCGCCGACCAGGGCGACGACGCCTCCCCACCAGGTCCAGTCGTTGGGGAATTCGTTGCGCAGGGCGCGTGGGGAGTGTTCGACACGCAGATCCTCGATCCCGACGGCGGTGGCATTGACGTACACGCCTTCGGTGCGGGCATGGCGAATGGTGATTCGGGACAGGGTGGTGCCCCAGATCCAGGCGGCGCGGATGCCGGTATCGAAGCCTTCGATGGTCACGTCCTGGACGAGGTTGGGTCCGTTCTGGCCGGCGAACCCGATGTTCACGCCGATCGCGCCGTTTCCGCGGACCCGCACATTCTTCAGGGCACCGCTGTTGTTGCTGAACCAGCGGATGCCATCCATGTGGGGGTTGTTGCCGGAGTCGATGGTGAGGTTGCGCAGGTTGCGCATGAACCAATCGGCCGAGCCGGCGTTGGAATCGTCGGGGAGGGTGCGGATGACCGCGGTGACCTGGGTGTCGGCGATGCCATCGGTCATGCGCAGCACGACACCGTCACGGGTTTCACCGTAGATCCAGGGACCGACGCGGGATCGGACGACGAGGGTTTGGGTGAGGCGATAGGTGCCGTTGGGCAGGTAGAGGATCCGGGTTCGGCCCGTACCGCGGTCGCTGCTGAGATCGATGCCTCGTTGAAGGGCCTCGGTATCATCGGCGATGCCGTCGCCGACGGCCCCAAGGTCCCGTTTGGCATGGAGGACGGAGGGATCCTCTGGAAACACCACCCTGAAGTGGGCGGGGGTGGCATCGCCTGTGGCCAGGGCTGACTGGGCCAGGGAGAGGAGGGAAACCAGCATCCAGCGGGGGAAATGGAGGTGCCGGAATCGACCCTTCATAGGCCCGGGATCATGGTGTCCTCGTCGGGCCTTCGCAACGGCGCATCCGGATCGCGCGCGGCGGGCGGTGCATCCCGGAGTTGTGGGTGAGGAGGCAGCGCATCGGAGGGACGAGCTCCGCGAGTCCTCAAGGCATTGTGGCACTCCCGTGCGGCCTCGTGGAACTCGGCCCTCCGAAGCGAGACTTAAGACTGCTTGCGATGGGAATGGGTGGGCGAGACCGATCGATCGGGGCCGGGAGTTCAGGGGAGGACGGCCCGGAAGAAGTGAGTCGGGCTGTCGCCGGGGGGCGGCAACGGCAGGACGTGCGTGGGTTCTGTGGAAGTCACCTCGGTCCACGGTGTCCAGCCGGTTCCCCCGAACGCGGGGCGCCGTTCGAGGCGATAGGTGTTTCCCGGGGTACCCCGGAGTTCCAGTTCCCCGCCTGCATTGAAGCGCAATTCCGGTCCGATCTGAAACGGGACGATCCACCAGGTATCGCGAACCCAGAGGAAGTCGCCGTCAGCCACCAGAGATGAGGCGACCTGCAACGGGGTCGTTCGACCTACCGGGCTGATGAAGCCCGCGTTGGGCGCATCCATGAAGGGCACCGAATCCCCAACCGGCACCAACGGTGATGTCCCTGGAGGCCCAGCGAACAACTGGGCGCGAAAGCGGGAATCCACCCTCTCCCCACTCCACTGGAAAATGACCGGGCTTTCAAACTGGCCCACCGAGCGGTTCCCGAAAAGGACAGTCCCCTGTCCGAAGCCACTGAGACTCAATCCGCACCCGATCCAGGCAACCAGCATCGCTTTCATGTCGCAGGATGACACGGGACCATTGCCGTCGTCGTCCGGCAAGGGGCGAATCGGTTCGTTCCGGAGAACCCTGCACCGTTGAGGCGTTGATGACGCTTCGGCCTGTGGTGTCGCCGGCCTTTGAGATTCCCACCGGACGGGTTTTCGAGGATTCAGGGGCCGCACGTCATCCGGTACCATGAATACTCCGCCCTTCCCTCCGTGCCCGCGTCCGGCGCCCGGGTGCCTGAGAGCCTGTCTGAGGACCTGCCTCCCGATGGTCCTGCTGCTGTCGGGCTTCATGCCGCTGGCGGCGGCGGCGACGACGGCGCCTGAACCGGTGACCTGGACCACGCAGGAGGATCACCGGAACATGATGGAGCAGCTCGGCATCACGCGGCTGCGGCCGGGTCCGAGCGGTCGGGCGGGGGCCACCAACTCGGCGAACTACGACCCTGCCCTGGCCAATCCCTTTCCCGAGCTGCCGGATCCGCTGACGTTGCGCAGTGGGGCGACGGTGACGAGCGCCGAGGCGTGGTGGCACCACCGCCGGCCGGAGATCGTCGAGGAGTTCGAGCGCGAGATCTATGGGCGCGTGCCGCCCCATGTCCCGCCTGTGGCGTGGTCCGTGAGCACCCAGGCGACCGACCGGGTGGTCGGGACGATTCCCGTCTTCGCCCGGCAACTGGTCGGGAGGGTGGACAACTCGGCCTGTCCTTCAATCGAGGTGAACCTCCAGGTGACGCTGGTCACGCCGCGGGAGGTGCCCGGGCCGGTGCCGGTGCTGGTGATGTTCGGCGGGTTCGGGGGCGGGGGGTTCCCGCGGCGCGCTGGTGAACCCGAGCCGACCAACCGGTTCGCGGCCTTCGGTGGCGGGACCTTCACGGATCCGCCCTCGACCGAGCAGTTGATCGCCGCCGGCTGGGGTTATGCCACGCTCGTTCCGTCGAGTGTGCAGGCGGACAACGGCGCGGGTCTGACGCGTGGGATCATCGGCCTGACCAACCGGGGTCAGCCGCGCGAACCCGATCACTGGGGTGCCCTGCGCGCCTGGGCCTGGGGCGCGGCACGGGTCCTCGACCATCTCGAAACAGACCCGACGGTGGACGCGAAGAAGGTGGGGATCGAGGGGGTGTCCCGCTTCGGCAAGGCGGCGCTGGTGACGCTCGCGTTTGAAACGCGGTTCGCCGTGGCGCTGATCGGTTCCTCGGGGGCCGGCGGAGCGAAGCTGTTCCGTCGGCACTTTGGCGAGGCGGTCGAGAATCTGACAGGGTCGGGTCAGTACCACTGGATGGCCGGAAGCTTTCTTCGGTATGGCGCCGCTGAGTCCCGTTTCGGCAGCCGGAACGCGGGGGACCTGCCCGTGGATGCCCATCAGCTCATGGCCCTGTGCGCGCCACGGCCGGTGTTCATCAGCTACGGGATTCCGGAACGGGGCGACGCCTTGTGGCTGGATCAGGAGGGCAGCTTCATGGCCGCCGTCGCCGCCGGCCCGGTGTTCCGGCTCCTCGGGGTCAGGGATCTCGGGGTGTCGGCCCCCTACCTCACCGCCACGAAGCCGCCCGTGAACACCGGGTTGCTCGACGGGGAACTCGCCTGGCGCCAGCACGATGGCGGGCACGAGGACCGGTCGAACATGAAACACTTCCTCGCCTGGGCCGGGCGGATGCTGGGCATCCCGCAGCCCGCTCCACCTCCATCGGCGGACCCGGGATCGTGATTTGCCTCGTGATCTCTAGCTGACCACCTCGATGGCAAAGCCTCCCGGTGCCACCACCACGAAGGTCCATCCGTGGCTGCGTTCCGGCGCCGGCGGATCAAAGCCGTCTTCGGTCAGGCGCCGGTGGATCGCGTTCACCTGCTCGTCGTTCTCCTGCATGAACCCGATGTGGGTGGTTTCCGGGTCCGTGATGGGCGGCCCGCGGAACAGGCTAAGGATCAAGCCGTCATCATCCTGCAAATGCCCCATCCGATCGGAAGGTTTGCCGACGGGGCGGAGTCCGAAGTACTTCTCCAGGAAGGCGCACGCCGCCTTGACGTCGGTGACACTGATGCCGAGGTGATTGAGTTTCATTGAGAATTGGATTCCGGGGGAACGAGGAGTGAGAGGCTGGGTCGCCGAGGCTCGATGCGTCAAGACGAGGACCGTTCCGCAAATCGCCGCGTAGGAAACTATTCAAGCCCGTTGCAGCACTTGCTTGCGGCCTCGTGGAACTCGGCCCTCCGAAGTCACAAGCCCGGCTTTACCTTTCGGAGGGACGAGCTCTGCGAGGCTGCAAGGCCATTGCAGCATTCCGCTGCTCCCGCTCCGCGATTCGGGGCAAATCGCGGACGGGTCAGTCTTCGGGGCGTTCGCCGCTGGGGGCCATCTTGACGAGTTTGGGATCAAATCGGGCCAGCACCTCGACGAGGTCGGCCTGGGCGGCCATGACGTTCTCGATGTTCTTGTACACACCGGGGACCTCGTCGAGACCGGCGGAGATGAGGTGGACATCGCGTTCGCGGAGGAGGCGCTGGACCTTGGACCATTCGAAGGTCTCGAGGGCGCGGGTCCGGCTCATGACGCGTCCGGCACCGTGGGCGGCGGATTCGAGCGACTCGGGATGGCCCCTGCCGCGGACGACGAAGCCGGGGCTGGCCATGGAACCGGGGATGATGCCGAGGACGCCGGCGCCGGCCGGGGTGGCGCCCTTGCGATGGACCACGACGTCGCGCGGGGTGCCTTCGATGATGTGGCGTTCGCGCCAGGCGAAGTTGTGGTGGTTCTCGAGATCGAGGAGGACGCCGGTGCCGAGGCGCCCGGCGATGTGGCGATGAATCAGGGCGTGGTTGGCGGCGGCGTAGCGACCCATGAGTTCCATGGCGGCCCAGTACTCCTGCCCTTCGGCGGAATCGAGCGACAGCCAGGCGAGGTGGCGGACTTCCTTCGGCAGGTCCGGCAGGTTCTGCATGGCCAGTTTGCTGTACCGATCGCAGACGGCCGCGCCGGTGCCCCGGCTGCCGCTGTGGCTGAGCAGGGCGACGTACTCGCCGGGAGGCAGGCCTTGAATCGGTTCGTGGCTGGTGAACCGGCCGAACTCGACGAAGTGATTGCCGCTGCCGCTGGTCCCGAGCTGGGCCCAGGCGCGGTCCTTGTTCTGCTTCGTCACGGGGCTGACCCCCCAGTCGGCATCGAGCACGTCGTGGGTGCGGCGTTCGGCGAAGGAGGCCCCGACGCCGAAGCGGGTCTCGCGTTCGATGGCGTCGATCAGCCGGTCGCGCCGGCGGTCGAGATCCCGCAGGGGCCAGTCGAGGACGGAGAGCTTCATGCGGCAGGCGATGTCCACGCCCACCGCGTAGGGGATCACGGCGTTCTCGGTGGCGAGAACGCCGCCGATGGGCAGGCCGTAGCCGACATGGGCGTCGGGCATGAGGGCGCCGGCCACCGAGATCGGCAGGCGGCAGGCGCGGGCGAGTTGATTGACGGCTTCGGGTTCGAGGTCGGTGCCCCACTGGCGCCAGGGTGCGCTGTCCGACCGCATGGGGGCGGGGGCGCGAATCATGGCGCGGGCAAACTCGCCACGGAGCGGGTCGTCCAGGAACTCGGCGGGACGCTGCACCACCGCCTCGACGTCGGCGCGAAGGCCGGCGGGATCGAGGCCCTTGAGGATGTAGCGGCTGATGAAGTCGATGCCGCGCCGCATGGCTTCCCCGGCGGGGACGCCGAGACGGATGAGATCCTTCGTGTTCATGACGGGTCAGCCTCCCATGGCGGACGGGTCGCCGAGGGCGCCCTTGTTGAAATCGACGTAGGCCTCGGTGAGATCCGCAGCGTAGAGGGTGGCGGCGCCCCTGCCGAGTCCCAGCCGGATGTGGAGTTCGAATTCGGCCGGTGCCACCACGGCGCAGAGAGTCTCGAAGGCGGTCCGGGTCGGCTGGCCGCGGCGCAGGCTCCAGACGATGGTTCGGGCGCCGGGCGTGCGGTAGCCGATGTCCACCCGCTCCTCCTCGACGCGGGCCGGGCTGTAACCGAGGGCATCGATGATGCGGCCCCAGTTCGGATCGCCGCCGTGCCAGCTGGTTTTCACGAGGGCGCTGTTGGCGACCGCCCGGGCCGCGGCGTCGGCTTCGGCGTTCGAGCGGGCGCCTTCGACGCGGACGGTGACCACGCGATGGACGCCTTCGCCGTCGCGGACGATGGCCCGGGCGAGTTCGAGGCAGACCTGGTTGAGGGCGGCCTGAAAGATGCGGGCACCGGCGGACGTCCTGCCGCGCACGGCGGATCGGGGTGTGCCGGAGAGACCATTGGCCAGGAGCAGCACGGTGTCGTTGGTGCTCATGTCGCCGTCCACGGTGATGCGGTTGAAACTCAGCGCCACGGCTTCCTCGAGCATGGGCCGCAGGGTGCGGGCGTCGATGGCGGCGTCGGTGGTGAGAAAGGCGAGCATGGTCGCGTGCAGACCCCGCGGGACGGCGGCGGGACGCTGGCCATCGGCGGACATGCCGGGCTGGATCATGCCCGCGCCCTTGGCGATGCCGCCGAGGCGGACGGTTTTGCCGGCGAGTCGGAACTCGACGGCAACGGCCTTGGGTCGGGTGTCGCTGGTGAGGATGGCCTCGGCCGCCTGGTCGGCATGGGCCGGGGTGTCGCCGAGGGCCCCGACCGCCGCGGCAATGCCGGACTCGACGCGATCCATGGGGAGGGCGACCCCGATGCGGCCGGTGGACCCGACCAGGACCTGTTCCGGGGGAAGGCCGAGCAGGCGTCCGGCGCAGTCGGTCATGGCCCGGGCGTCGCGGAGTCCCTGGCGTCCGGTGCAGGCATTGGCGTTGCCGGAATTGACCACGATCGCCTGGGCGCGACCGGAAGGGACCCGTTCGAGGCAGACCTTCACGGGGGCGGCGCAGACCTGGTTGGTCGTGAACAGGCCGGCCACGGAGCAGGGGACGTCCGAGACGATGAGGGCGAGGTCCCGCTTGGCGCCCTTCTGGGAGCCCTTGCCGGTTCCGAGGCGTTTGATGTCGCAGAACACGCCGGACGCGCGAAAGCCGCGGGGGGCGAGGATGGAACCTTCCAAGGGGCGGAGCGGAGTCTTCATGGGAACAGAAAGGGGGATCAGGAGGGGTTGGATCGGGTGAAGGAGTGGAGGGCGGGCGGGGCCGGCTTTAGAACAGGCCGGTGGTTTCGGGAAAGCCGCTGAGGATGTTGAAGCTCTGGACGGCCTGGCCTGAGGCGCCCTTGATGACGTTGTCTTCGGCGCTCATGACGATGAGCCGGCCGGTGCGGGGATCGAGGCGCCAGGCGAGTTCGAGGACATTGGTGCCGACGACGTTCTTGGTATCGGGCAGGGCGTTGCCGGTGAGGAGGCGGACGAACGGTTCGCGGGCATAGGCCTCGCGGTAGCAGGCGGCGATCGCGTCGGCCAGGGCCTGGGCACGGCCGGCATCGTGGAACCGGGCGACCGGGGCGAGATAGAGCGTGGTCAGGATCCCGCGGTTGACCGGGATGAGGTGGGGGGTGAACTGGACCACCACGGGTTGACCGGCGGCGAGCGCGAGCTGTTCCTCGATCTCGGACAGGTGACGGTGCCGCGGCACGCCGTAGGGGCGGACGCTTTCGTTGCACTCGCAGAACAGGTAGTCGATCTCGGCCTTGCGTCCGGCCCCGCTCACGCCGCTGAGCGAATCCGCGATGATGCCGGTGGACTGGATGATGCCCTGGCGAAGCAGCGGCAGGACCGGGAGCAGGATGCTGGTGGGATAACAGCCCGGGGACGCCACGAGGCTGGCCTGGCGGATCGCCTCGCGATGGACTTCCGGCAGGCCGTACACGGCCTGGGGGAGCAGCGCAGGGGCGGGATGGGGATGACCGTAGAACGCCTGGTAGGTGGCTGCGTCGCGCAGGCGGAAGTCGGCGCTCAGATCGATGACCCGCCGTCCCGCCTCGACCAGCGGCACGGCGTAGGTCGCGGCGACGCCATGGGGCAGGGCGAGGAAGATCACGTCGGCGGCCCCGGCGAGGCCGGCGGGATCGGGATCGGTGAAGGTGAGGCTCGATGCCCGGGGATGGCTGGCGAAGCGGGGGTACACCTCGGCGACCGTCCGGCCGACGTTCTGGCGCGAGGTGACGGCCGTCAGTTCGGCATGCGGATGACCGAGGAGGAGCCGGACCAGTTCCTCGCCGGAATAGCCGGAGGCGCCGACGATGGCGACGCGCACGGGGCCGGGCGTGGGGACGGGGGCCAAAGGGCTGGGGATGGCAGGCATGGGAGGTGAGGGGAGGGGGTGACAGCAAAAAGCCCCGCCGGCGGGTTGGCCGGCGGGGCGCAAAGGGGTTGAAGAGGACTACCGCTTGGAGAACTGGAACCGTTTGCGCGCGCCGGGCTGACCGTACTTTTTGCGTTCACGCATACGCGGGTCGCGGGTCAGGAGCCCCTCGGCGCGGAGGGCCGTCTTGACGTTGACATCGGATTCGAGGAGCGCCCGGGCCACGCCGAGGCTCACGGCTCCCGCCTGCCCGACAGGCCCGCCGCCGTTGATATTGACCCGGATGTCGTACTTGCCGACCGCCTGGGTGGCGGTGAGGGGTCGCATCGCGAGGGTGCGGAGCGAGTCGGTGGGGAAGTAGGTCTCGAAGGGGCGGCCGTTGACCATGACCTTGCCCGTTCCGGAGATCAACCGGACGCGGGCGGTGGCGGTCTTGCGGCGACCAGTGGCGACGTACTCTTGGGTCTTCGGATCGATCATGGGGATGGATCGGGGATCGCTTGGGGAGTGAAAGGGGGGAGTGATCAGGAAGCCGGGGCCAGGGGCGCGGGCTTCTGGGCGGCGTGGGGATGCTTGGGGCCGCGATAGACCTTGAGCTTGGTGAGGAGGCGGCGGCCGAGGCGGTTCTTGGGAACCATGCCCTTCACGGCCCGGTGGATGAGTTCATTCGGGGCCTTGGCGCGCACCTGGGCGACCGAGCGGTACTTCTCGCCGCCCTTCCAGCCGGAATAGCTCATGTAGAGCTTGGCGGTCTCCTTGTTGCCGGTCAGGCGGACCTTCTCGGCGTTGATGACGACCACGAAGTCGCCGGCATCCAGGTGAGGCGTGTAGATGGGCTTGTCCTTGCCGCGGAGGGCATCCGCGACCTGAACGGCCAGCCGTCCGAGAACCGCGCCGTCCGCGTCGATCACGTGCCACCGCCGCTCCACCGTGGCTTGCTTGGGCAAAAAAGTCTTCATGTCATCCCCGAAGAAAAGGGACGCGGAGCCTACCAATGAGGCTCCGGTCGTCAACAGCCATTTCGGAATCCATCACTTCAGCACCGGGCGGAGGACCATGTTGCGGTAGTCCACCGCCTCGTGGTCGCCCTGGAGGTAGATCGGGCCGGGCCGGGATTCATCCGACCAGAGGGCCCCGCCGGTGCAGCCGAGCAGCGGCTGATTGTCGATGATCTTCACGCCATTGAGGATCACGGTGACATGGCGATCGACGAGCGTGATGTCGAAGGTCTGCCATTCCCCGGGGGGCTTGCTGGCGTTGGTGGTGGGGGTGATCCGGCTGTAAACGCCCCCCATGCCATGGGAATCCGCCGGACGACCATAGGAGTCCGCCACCTGCACCTCGTAGATGCCGCGCAGGTAGATCCCGCTGTTGCCGCGCTCGGGGACCTTGGCTTCCAGGGTCAGGTTGAAATCCTCGAACTCCCGGTCGGTCCGGAGATTGCCGTAGTTGCGGCCGGTGGACTTGTCGGGCCGGTTGATCAGGACGCCGTTCTCGACGCTCCAGCCGTTGGCGGCGCGGGTTTCGATCAGGCGCCAACCGGTCAGATCCCGGCCGTTGAGCAGCGCGATGGGTTCTCCGAAGCGGACCGCCGAGAGGTCGGGACGCGGCGGCAGGGGCGGGATGCGGCGTCCGGAGAACTCGGACCGTTCCATGCCCTGCCCGTTTTCGCGCGGATTGATCCGGATGAACTCGATGCTGTCGCCGTACACCTGGCCGGAAAGCAGTTCGGTGAACTGCTGGGTCCGCACCACCTGGTTGTCCGCGTTGCGCCGACGGACATCGCGGGTGCGGGTGACGTGGAGGTTGCCGTCCTCGAAGAAGACGCTCGAGACGGGGACGACGCTGCCGCCGCCCCAGAGGATCGAGCCGTCGTACCATCCGCCGGCGTCGCGGCGGACTTCCAGCCACCCGGCGCCACCGCCGGGAATCGTCAGGGCCCAGCGGCCCAGGTAGGCATCGGCCGCGGCCGCCGTCCATGACGTGGCCGCCAGCAGGGCGGCGACCAGGACGGACCGGGTGGAGGGGATCGGAAGAGGCGTGGATTTCATGAGGTTGATTTCGATCGTGACGGAGCGTGTTCGGGGCCGGGGCAAGCGTACCCGGGCCGGACGGAACGGCTCAAGTCCGGGCCGGGCCGGATGTTGGATCCGTCCCGGGCTCTTTCCCAATCCCCCGGGCGCCCGAGTTCCCGGGTGCCCGGGTGCCCACGGGCAAACCGCAGCGGGTGGAAGGACAGGGCTCGGGAGACGGACGCCGTCACCCATCGTGCCCCACCACGACAGCGATCAACCGCGCCGGCGGATCCGGCTAGTCGAAGACCACGGTGGCTGGGTTGGAGCACGCCTGGGCGCCCGGCTCGCAGACACGGTAGATGTAGGTGCCCCGCCCGCGGCGGTCGATGGGGTCGGTGTACTTGCCGTTATTGGGGACGGTGGCGATGCGGAGACCGTCCCGGAAGACTTCCACATGGGCGGACGCCGCGTTGGACCATGCCAGGTGCGCCCGCTGAAGTCCGCCCTGGAACTTGGTGCCGTGGGCCGTCAGGACGATGCCGGAGCCGTCGCTGATGGGGACCAGGGCGGAGACGGTATGAACCTTTCCACCGTTGTCGGTGACGCGGAGATAAACAGTGTAGAGATCAGGGACGGCGTAGGTGTGGGAGATGAGGACGCCCTTGCCACCGGTCTTGTCGCCGAAGGTCCATGAGTAATCCGCGATAATGCCGTCGGGATCGTAGGAGGCGCTGGCATCGAAGTGGGCGGTGAGTCCGTCGGTGACCACGGTAAACGAGGCCTTCGGGGGATCGTTGGGCGGGGGTGGGGGCGGCGGCGGGGGCGGGGGTTCGTTGACGACGGGGAAGAGGTATGCGGCGCCCACGTCGAGTCCGGCTCCGTCGTGACCGGGTGCTCCCGCGAGGAGGCTGGGCCCGTCGAGGTCGAGTGCCGTTCCGAGGGCATCATAGGAGCCTGCCAGCGGGGCGGCGGTCAGCGTGGTGATCAGCGTCCAGGAACCGTTGTGGCGTCCGAAGACGACGACCGCGCCGTCCTGCTGCCGGGTGGCGTCGGCCTGGGGCCCTCCCATGGCGAGGAGATCTCCGGAGAGGGCGACGGAGGTGCCATAGTAGGAGCCGGTGAGTTTCTGGGCAGGGCTTGTTGAGGGTGGCAGCAGGCCCGCTTCAAAAACCCAGGAGGTGCCGTCACGGCGATAGACAAAGGCGCCGCCCGCCCCGGACTGGCGGGTGTTGTCGGAGGGTGCACCGACGAGCAGGCGTCCGTCCCGGAGGGCGACATCCCAGCCGAATCCCGAGGACGTCTGGGAGAAGGGGTAGCGGAGGGTGCCATCCTCCACCCAGGCTGTTCCGGTGTGGCGGTACAGGTTGACGCGCGCGGAGTAGGGGGATCCGACGACGGCCAGATCCCCTTCGAGGGCAACCGACCAGCCGAAGTAGTCGCCGGTGGCGGGGATGTCGCCGCCGAAGCGACGTTCGAGCTGCCAGACACCGCCTCCGGTGTGGCGGTAGAAGAAGACGTGGCCCTTGGTGGAGCCTCCGAGGCAGCCGATATGGGGCGATCCGATGAGGAGGCGGTCACCGCTGAGGGCGACCGAGGCGCCGAACTTTCCCTGGCTGCAGGACTGTTCGAGCCGGGCCTCCTCGAACCACTGGGAGGTGGCGGCATCGTACCGGAACACGTAGGCGGCGTACCAGGCGCCGATGACCAGGGTGTCTCCATCGAGGGCCAGGGCGCGACCGAACTGGTACCGGGCTGCGGCATCGGAGGGGGTCAGACGCCAGGCAAGGGAACCGTCGGCGGTGGCGACATAGACGGCCCCGGCCTGCCGGGTGCCGGAGGCATCGAGTTCCCTTGGCGCGCCCACGGCGGCGAGTCCGTTGCGCAGGGCGACCGCGGTGCCGAACGCGGCTCCGGGTTGGGCCGGGTTCGGGAGGAGGCGATGGGCGGCCTCACTGGATATGGTGGTCGCGGCGACAAGGAGGAAGGTGGCGAACGTGGGATTCGTTTTCATGAGATCAGGTCCTCGATTCGGTTCCGTCACGGTGTGCGTCCCGGCGAGCCCAGAGCGATGACGAAGGGGACGATGGGAATGCAGGTCGTGGACTTCATGGCGGCAGGGGTACGGATCGGGGGGCAGGCTGCGAGGTTGCTTGAACCGTGCCACACCCAGGGGAGCGGGGAGCGAGAAGCGTCAAGGGCCTGCCGGCCGGGGCATTGCAGTGTCGGCGCGGGGTGACAGAGCCGGCTGAAATCGTCTCAGGAGGAGACAGTGTGGTGTGTCACTGACGTTCCGGGTGAGACAGGGAGTCTGCCGGGGGGTGGGCTGGGCGCGGGGTGACCCAGGGGCCGGTGGGGGTCAGGGGACGTGCTATTCCGCCGGCTTGGGCTGGGTGTCCGCGTCGGTCTCGCGGTGCGGGATGCCGAGTCGGGTGAGGCGGCGGTAGAGCGTGGCGCGACTGATGCCGAGGGTGCGGGCGGCATCGGTGCGATTGCCGCCGGCTCGTTCGAGGGCATCGAGGACACGTTGGCGCGGGTCGGGAGAGCGCTCGGGATGGGGCGGTAAGCGGGGCGGGGAATCGAGGATTTCCGGAGGCAGGTCCGAGGCCTGGAGAACCGCTCCGGTGCAGCGGATGGTGGCGAATTCGATGGCGCCTTTGAGTTCGCGCACGTTTCCGGGCCAGGAATGATCGAGAAGGATGGTCATCGCCTCGTGGCTGATGTGGTCGATGGGCCGGCCCGTGGCGGCGCGGCACTGGGCGAGAAAATGGGTCACCAGGAGAGGGATATCCTCGCGCCGGTTGCGGAGGGGTGGAAGCACGATGCGTCCGACCCGGACCCGGTAGAGAAGATCGGACCGGAAGCGGCCCTGTTCGACGGCCCGGGCGAGGTCGTGCTGGGTGGCGGCGAGGACGCGGACATCGACTTTGCGGGGCCGGGTTTCGCCGAGGCGGACGACTTCCCGTTCCTGAAGGACGCGCAGGAGGGCCGTCTGCGCTTCGGCGGGCATGTCGCCGATTTCGTCCAGGAAGAGGGTTCCGCCGTGAGCGGCTTCGAAATAGCCGTGGTGATCGGCGACGGCACCGGTGAAGGCGCCGCGTTTGTGACCAAACAACTGGCTGCTGAGGAGCGAACTGGACAGGCCGGCGAGGTTGACCGCGACAAAGGGCCGGTGGGCACGCGGGCTGTGGTGATGGATGGCGCGGGCGGCGAGCTCCTTGCCCGTCCCGGTTTCGCCCTCGATGAGAACGGTGCTGTCCACAGCGGCGAGCTGCCGGATCTGTTGGAACACCTGCTGGGCGGGTTCACTCCGCCCGACCAGATCATGGAAACGGCCCTTCTCGTCGAGCTGGCGCCGCAGGTCATAGAGAGCCGTGACGTCGTGGAAGAAGAAGATGCGGCGGCGGGGTTCGCGCGGATCGTCCTGGATCTCGACCTCCATCCACCAGTGGCGGCCGGGCGCCACTTCGATGCGGACCGGGGCCCGGCCGCGCTCGGCGACGGGTCGGGCCATGAGTTGGTACAGGCGGGCCTTGTCGTCGTCGCGGAAGGGGAAGAGATCTTCCCAGGGCTTTCCGACAAACGCCTCGGGATTCCGGCCGAAGCTGCGCCGGGCCGCCCGGCTGAGGAAGGTCACGCGGCCCTCGGGGTCGGTGATGGCGGCGGCGACGGCGAGCTGGTCCAGGATGGAGATGAGGTCATCGCGGCTGGATTCGAGGCGATGAAGGGCATCCTCCAGTTTCGTCTCGGCGCGGGCGCGGTGTTCGATCTCCGAACGGAGGTGAGTATTGGCGAGGGAGAGTTCCGAAGTGCGTTCAGCGACGCGGATCTCAAGGAGGTCATGAGCGCGGCGCAAGTCGGTCTCGGCGGCTCGACGCTGGCGTTCATCCCGACGGATGACCGCGAACGCGACGGCGAGGAGGGCGAGACCGAGGGCATTGCCGGCGAGGATGATGGTGGTGGCCCTGCGGGCGCCGGTCCTGGCCGACGCTTCCCGCCCGCTCAGCAGGGCGGTTTCGGCCTGCTTCAGGGTGGCGATCACGGCGCGGATCCCGTCCATGGACTCCTTGCCGTCGCCAGTGCGCACCAATTCGAGGGCGGCGTCGATTCCGTGCGATCGATGCAGATCCAGGGTGGCCTGGAGTTCGGAGAGCTTTCGTTCGACGAGCGGTTCGAGGTGGTCGAGCTGGCGCTGGTAGGCGGGGTTGTCGGCGGTGAGTTCGCGGAGTTCGAGGACGTCCCGGTGGATGCCGGTGACACTGGTGCGGTAGGGTTCGAGGTAGTGTTCCTCGCCGGTGAGGAGGAAGCCGCGCTGGCCCGTTTCGGCGTCCTGGAGGAGCGAAAGCAGTTCGTCGAGGTCCTCGAGGACCTTGTAGGCCTGCACCTGCCAGTGAACGGTGCGGGTCAGTCGGCGCACGCTGAGCAGGGCGACGGTGTCCACAAGGAGCAGGAGCGTGAGGGCGACGGCGAATCCGGCGCGGACTTTGGCTTCGGTGGACCAGGGCATAAGGCGCGGCGGCCTGGGGTTGGGTCGTCCGGTCCGGGCGATGGGATGGGGATACGGACCGGAACTGGGGGATCGGGGGTGAGGGTATCCGGCGAGAAGGATTCCCGCAATGACTGCGGGCCGCCGGCCGGCGGGCGTGCACATCTCCATGCTTCAGAAACTCGATGGCGCCGTGGAAATCGCTTCCTGCCGCGGATCGGACAATCGACAGGGCGACCCGGACGGCTTCTGGATGGTCCAGGTAGGGTTGGGCGTCGGTGAGGAGCTGGAAGGCGATGGAGCGCCGCCGACCGCCGAAGGAGTCGCGGGCTCGCCGGAATGCGAGGCATTCAACCGCATACATCACAAGTTCACCCAGAACCTCCCGTCGATTCCTCGTATCGGGCGGCGGGACGGCCGACAGCTCGTCGCTGGACCAGTAGGCGATCGAGGCGAGCGACTTCATAAGATGCTCCTCCGCGCTGGTGCTGCCGGGTCCGGGGCATTCCCGAACGGCGCGGACCGTCTCGATGAGCGCTCTCGTCTTGTCCGGATCGCTCGCCATCGCCCGGACGAATCGGTCCACTCCCCAGGCAGCGCTCCGGAGGGCATCGTCCCGATCCTCCATCGGCGGATCGACGAGGCACCGGCGGATGTCCATCAGGGCCAGTTCGAACTTGCGACGTTGTGGGGTCACGGTGGCTGCCGCCGATTTCCAGGGGACGCCGAGGAATCCCACGTGGGTGCTCTACTCCAGTGTCTCCCCGAGATCGGGCAGGTGACAGTCCAGACGGAAGTCCGACTGAATGCGTTCCGCCAGGGCGCGGCGGGGTGCGTCTTCGCCGTGGGTGAGGATCACCCTGGGCCGGGAGGGTGCGAGGTGGGAGAACCACTTGAGCAGGTCGCTTCGGCCGGCATGGGCGCTGAAGCCGCCGAGCGTGTGGATCCGGCCCCGGACGGCGATGCGTTCGCCATGGATGCTGACGTGTTCCTCGCGCTCGACGAGGCGGCGTCCGAGGGAGCCCCGGGCCTGGTAGCCGACGATCAGCACATGGGTGTCGGGCTTCCAGAGGTTCTGCTTGAGATGGTGCAGGATGCGTCCGCCGGTGCACATGCCCGATCCGGCGAGGATGACACACGGCCCGGCAAGATCGTTGAGCGTCTTCGACTCCTCGGCGGTGACCGTCGCGCGGAAATGGGCGGCGTGGAACGGTTCCACACCGCGGTCGCTGAGTGCCTGCATTTCCTCATCGAACAGCTCCGGATGCCGCACATACACGCGCGTCGCCTCGACCGCCATGGGACTGTCGAGGATGACGGGGAACCGCGGGAGGGTGCCGTCACGAAAGAGGACGGCGAGGTGATAGAGGATCTGCTGGGCGCGACCGACGGCGAAGGTGGGCACGAGGATCTTGCCTCCCTGCTGCACGACGCCGGAGACGATGCCGGTGAACTCGGCGACCGTTTCCGGGTAGCCGCGATGGTCGCGGTCGCCGTAGGTGGATTCGAGGAACACCCAGTCGGCCCGTTCGGGGGGTGCGAATTCACGAAGGATCGGCAGGGTGGTGGGGCCAAGATCCCCGGAGAAGACCAGGGTCCGCGTCGTGCCGGCGTCGTCCACGATCAGTTCGAGGCTTGCGGACCCGAGGATATGGCCGGCCTCGAAGAACCGGCCCCTGACCCCGCGAGCCACCTCGAACGGGGTGGCCAGCGGGTGGGTGCGGGCCAGGTCGGCCAGGGGCTCGACGTGTTCCGGTCCGTACAGGGGTTGAACGGGGTCTTCGCCGGCCCGTTCCCGCTTGCGATTGATCCGGATGGCGTCCTGCGCCTGGAGCTTGGCCGAATCCAGCAGGATGATGCCGGCCAGTTCCATGGTGGCCGGCGTCGAGAACACCGGGCCCTCGTATCCCAGCTTCACCAGGAGCGGGAGGCGCCCCGTGTGGTCGAGGTGGGCATGGGTCAGCACCACGGCATCGATCGAGGATGGCGGCACCTCGGCCGGCCAGGTATTGCGGCCGTCGTCGGAGTCCGCCCCTTGAAAGAGACCGGCATCGACCAGCACGGTGGCGTGCGCGGTGCGAACGAGATAGGCGGAGCCGGTGACTTCGCCGCCGGCGGCGCCGAGGACTTGGATCTTCATGCGGTGCGGTGCCGTCCATGGCAGGCTTGGGGAAGACAGGCAAGACCCGGTTCCACCGGTCAGGGGCGACCCGTTCATCCCGGAGTTGGGGGGAGCGGTGCGAGCATCGGGAATCGCGGCCCCGGAGGGCCGGGATCCACGAGGCCGCAACGGTGTGGAGCGTTGGGCTGAGGACTCGCGGAGCTCGTCCCTCGGATTCGCTGCCTCCTCACCCACCACTCCGGGACGCACGGGACAGCACGGCACGGAATACACGGCACTTGCGGGCGACGCCACGATCCGTCTACCTAGACCGCAATGCTCTACGATCGGTGGCGCCAGGTCGTTCAGGCCCGATCCCGTGAGGTGGCGGTGGTGGACCTGGCGGAAGGGCAAAGTCTGACCTTCAACGAACTCGACGGCGCGGCCGGAAGGCGTCCCGCCACCGCAGGTCTGGCACTCCCGTCCGGAACCACGACCGGGTTCGTGCTGACCGTGCTGCGTGCGTGGCGGGACGACCGGCCCGTCTGCCCGTTGGACCGTGGACAGAGCCTTGACCGGATGCCGGCTGTGCCGACCGGGGTGGCGCATCTGAAGCTCACGTCGGCGACCACCGGCCCCCCCCGCCTGGTGGCCTTCACGGCGCAACAGCTCGCGGCCGATGCGGACCAGATCGTCGCCGGGATGGGGTTAAACGCCGAAAGCCCGAACCTCGGGGTCATCTCGCTGGCGCACTCGTACGGTTTCTCGAATCTCGTGCTGCCCCTGCTGCTCCACGGGATTCCCCTGATCCTCGGCGAGTCGCCCCTGCCGGAAGCAATTCGGCGGGCTGCGGTCAACCGGCCGCCCCTGACTCTTCCCGCGGTCCCGGCCCTGTGGCGAAGCTGGCACGATGCGGACGCCATTCCGGCCAATGTCCGGCTCGCGATCTCGGCCGGGGCGCCGTTGTCCGTTGCGCTCGAGGAGTCCGTCTTCCGCAGGCAGGGCCTGAAGATCCACAACTTCTACGGCGCCACCGAGTGCGGCGGGATTGCCTACGACGCCACCGCGATCCCGAGGCGCGGCGACGGAGGGGTCGGAACGACGCTGCCCGGAGTTCGTGTCGGCCTGGACCCCGATGGCTGCCTCGAAGTCAGGAGCCCGTCGGTGGCGCTCGGCTACGTGCCTCCCGAGCCCGCCCATCTCGGGCATGGACGCTACCGCTCCCGGGACGTCGCCGAACTCGACGAAGCCGGGGTGCGGTTGCTGGGGCGGCTCGGCGACCTGATCAACCTGGCGGGACGCAAGGTGGCCCCGGAGACCGTCGAGGCCGTGCTGGCCACCCACCCGGATGTCGAAGCGTGCCTGGTGTTCGGCGCACCGGATCTCCGGGATGTCCGTGAAGAGCGCCTCGTCGCCGTGATTGCACCCCGTCCGCGGGCGACGGTGTCGGAGTCGGACCTCCGCGCCCATGCGCTCCGGCGTCTGCCGGCATGGCAGGTGCCGCGCGAGTGGCGGTGGGTGGCGGCGATTCCGGTCAATGGCCGGGGCAAGGTCTCACGGCTCGCCTGGCGGCAACGCTACCTCGCGGGCGACGTGGCGTGATCGGGTGAGGCGTCGCCGGCCAGCGTCAGTTCACAACGAGCCACCGGGACGCCCCGGACATGCGCCGCGGCCCGCGCCTGGATCAGGGGTCCAAGGCGCCCGGTGACCTCGGCGGTGACCGCGACGATTTCTCCCGGAACGGCGGAACCGAGCAACCGGGCACCGCGGACCGCCGCCAGCTTGAGGTTCGTCAGGGGCACCCGGCCGGGGTCGCTCTGGGCCACGATCCCGGCGAGCTGGGCGCAGGCCTCGATGAGCAGGACGCCGGGAAAGAGGGGCGCATCCGGGAAGTGCCCGGCGAGGAACGGTTCGTCGCCGCGCACCCGGTATTCGCCGGCGCCGCGGACCCCGGGTTCGAGAGAGGTCAACCGATCGACAAAACGAAAGGACGGCCCGTGGGGAAGGCGTGACAGGGCGTGTTCCAGGCCGGGCGGCTCCCCGTTCACGGCCCCTCCCGACGCTGCGGTTCGACCACGCGAATGGCGGGGTCCAGTTCCAGCGAGAACAGGTCGGGATCCAGTGACGGATTGATCCGGCCGCCGCTGAACTCATTGAGCAGCGACGAACCGTCCGCGAAATGCATCTCCGCCGACCGCAGTTCGAGATCCGCGACGGCCAGCACGATTCGAAGGCGGCTGAGCCAGCGGCGGCCGGCGGCGGTCCGAGGTTCGAGCAGCAGGGTCACCTGATCCCCTTCGACCCGTTGCGACGCCACCCGGAACCGGCGCCGGAACGCCTCGCGGGAATCCGGGAACCCGGCCTCGAGCAGGGCAACCGCCTGACGCCACGGACCTTCGCCCGTGAGGGAGTAGCGTTCCGCCCGGCCGAGCGGCGGGTAGAGCAGGACGATCCCGTCCCCCTGGCGCACAGCCACCGATTCGACCGGCTCGCCCAATTCCCAGCGGAACCGGTCGGGGGTGGCGAACCAGACCCGACCGGTCGTGACCAGCGGTTGGGCGAGCGCCTTGAAGCTGCGGGTCTGGGTGAACCCGGCCGACCACGTCCGAACCTCCCGCCGCCGTTCCAGCCAGCGTTCCACCCAGTCCTCCGTGGCCGCCCCGGCGACGCCGGACAGCGACGCCGTCACGGTCAGGGCGAGGACGGCCAGACGGGAACGAAGTGAAACCATTGGTCCGGATGCTGCCGCAGCGCGGGCTCGAAGGCACGCAGGATGTCCTCCGTGAACCGACCCTGGTTTTCGCGCGGGCGCAGGGACGCCGCATCGTAGGGCACCGGCGGATACAACTGGGCGGCGTACCGGCCCTCGACCTCGACCATCACCGTGGGCAGCACCGTGCAACCGGTGGCGCGGGCCAGTTCGGCGACCGCCACCGACGCGGCAAAGGGACGGCCGAACCACTGCACCGCCACGGACCGGGCGGGTGGCGGCCGGTCCATGAGCAGGGCCACCACGGCGCCGTCCCGCAGCCGACGGCTGATTTCGACCGCATCGAACGGGTCCTCGCCGACGATCACCGTCTCGATCCCCCGCTGCGCCCGGGCCGCTCGGCGGTGTTCGGTGAACCCCGCTCCCGGTTCCGGGCCGCTGATGACCACCACAGGAATGCCGCGCGAGGCGAGCAACGGCGCCCCCAGTTCCCAGTTGCCCACGTGCAGGGTCACGAGGAGCACGCCCCGCCCCCGTTCCCGGGCCGCCACCAGGTGCTCCCACCCGGAGAACGTGGCGAACCAGCGGTCCACGGTTGCACCCGATTCGCAGCCCCACAGGTCCACCAGCTTTCCACCGAACCGCGCAAACACCCGCCAGGCCGCTCGCCGGGCGGCCCGGACGTCGCCATTCACCAGGGGAAGGAGATTCCCGGCCACCACGCGACGTCGTCCCGGTCGGAGGGCTGCGTAGGTCAGCGCCACCACCGCCGCCGCCCGTCGCAGCCACGGGCGGGGGAACGTCCGCGCCAGCCGGCACGCGGCCCGCCAGGTTCGCGGGCCATACAACTCCGAAGGGCGCGGATCCGCCTTCCGATGCCACCGGCGCCACCACGCGGGGAGCAGTTGGCCGGAGACGAGATAAATGCAGATCAACCCGGCCGCGCAGACGCTTCCCAGACTCGCCAGCCCGGCGTTGTTCGATCCCGACAGGGAGGCGAATCCAACCGCCGTGGTGGCGGCGCAAAGCAGGATGGCCCGGCCGACGGTGCGCTGGACCGCCGCCAGGTCCCCGCCGTGCCGCCGCAACGCCAGTTGCAGATGGATGGCGTAGTCGGTGCCCGCCCCCACGAGCAGCGGCAGGGCCATCAGGTTCATCAGGTTCCATTCCCAACCCGCCACGGCCATCCAGGCCAGCAACAGCAGCGTGCCGCCCCCCACCCCGGCCGCTGCCAGCACCACGCCGAGCACGGACCGAAACGCCAGCCACAGAAGGATCGCCCAGACCAGCGTGCACAGCCCCCCGACCCAGACCAGTCGCGAGGCCACCCGGTCGATCAATTCCTCACCCAGGCTCTCCCAGCCGCCGATCGAAATCCCGTCGCTCCGCAACGGCGCCTGCCATTCGCCCATCCCCGGGCCCGGATCGGACTGCACCATGCCCAACGCCAGCCACACGTCGCCGGTTCGGGACGTCGGGTCCCGCGCGGTGAACCGGGACAGCAGCCAGGCATTCGAGTCGCCTGCGGGCCAGGTCACACCGGTATCCGGAGCCGCGCGGACCCAGAACTCCAGGAGCGCGTCCGCCGTCCGGAACGCCTCCTCGGTGAATCCCGCCTCCAGCACGGCGGAGCGAAGGCGTTCCCGCTCGAGCCCCAGCGCGGCGAGGCGGGGACGGTTGATCGCCTGGCGTTCGGGATCCGGCCACAGCGCCGTCGGAAGCTGGTGGCGGATCGACGCTCCGGCCCGGGCAGCATCCTCCAAACGGCGTTCGGCAACCCGCAATTGCGCCGCGACGGATCCCACATCCGGCCCCGACGCCACCAACCATCGGACCCGCGTCCAGTCGGTGCCCTGCGCCCGGGCCATCTCATCCCATGCGTCCTGCGCCTCGCTGCGGCCGGGGCGCAGGGGATCGGCCGTGCGATCGATTCGCGGCCAGCCGGCCACCGCGAGAACCCCTCCGGCGACCACCGGCAGCAGGATCGTCAACACCCATGCCGCCCGGTCCGGCAGGTGCAGTCCGCGCCCGGGCGGCGCATGACTTCGATCCACCCGGATCCGTCCGGGATAGAACGCGAGCAGGATTCCCGCGCCCAGCAGGGCTCCGCCCGCCACCAGCACGCCCAACTGGACCAGCCCGGGCAGGCCGCTGAAGCCCAGCATCCCGAAGGCCGCCGCCGTGGTGGCCGCCGCCCACGCGATGCCCGGCCCCACCCGGCGCCGAACGGTATCGGGCGCCGCCTCCGGATGCGCCGCCGCCTCCTGGTACAGCACCAGGCCGAAGTCCGCGGCCAGGCCGAGCAGGATGGCCGCGAATCCGAGACTCACCGCATTGAGCCGTCCGAGCACCAGGCCGCCCGCCGACAGCGTGGCCACGAGGGTGAGTGCCAGCAGCGCGAGAAGCCAGGCCAGCGGTCGGAGGCGCCGATGCATCCAGCCGAAGGCGATCGCAATGAACGCCGCCGTACCCAGGGCGGAGCGTCGCATGTCCCGTTCCATCCCCGCGGAGATCTCGGCCGTGAAGGCGGGCCCGCCCGTGTACCGGAACTGCAGGTCCTCCTCCGGGAAGCCGCTTTGCCGCACGCCGTCCACCACCGAACGCACCTGCCGGAGCCATTCGCGGGTCTCCCGGTATCCGGCGAGCCGCGCCGGCGGCGTGACATGCACCCATCGCCACCGGCCATCGTCCCGGGCGAAGCGAAGCGGTATCGGCCCCGCTCCTTCATCCCCGCCCGGTCCCTCGAGGAGCCGCATGGGATCGTACCCGCGCCGGGCGAGGAGGTCCGGGGACAGCGCCGTAGCCAGTTCCCGACGCGCGGCGGCAAGCGTTGCCGCCAACGGGTCCGGGGCCAGGCGGGCGACGAGGCGTTCGACCTCCGCGGGTTCGCCCTGCAGCCATGCGAAGGCCACCGTCTCGATGGCGTCCTCGGGATGTTCCTCCCAGGGGGCGGTCCAGACCGCCCATCGGACCAGTCCCGGAACGCCCCTCAGGGCCTCGGCCACGGTCCGTGCGGCTTCCCGGTTGACGTCCGGATCGTCCCCTTCAATTCCCAGCACGAGGTCGCGCTGGGGAGTGAAGTGTCGATCCTGCAGCTTCAGCGCCGCCACGGTCGGAAGATCGTCGGGAAGCAGCCCGAGCACGTCCGTGTCGAGCCGTAATCGAAGCAGCCCCGCCGCCAGCAGCAGCCCCAACGCCCCGCCGATCAGCCATCGCCAGCCTCTCATGGAAGGCGGGTCCCCATCAGCCATTCGCCCGTGGTGCGATGTTCCAGCCGCCATTCCCCCTCGATCGAACCCGTCCAGTCCCATGGATCCCCCGGCGCACCGCCCGCCAGCACCCGGAGCAGCGCCGTCCACACTCCCCGGTCCGGAACCCCGCGGCTCCCCCCAATGGGCGGGAATCCGGGCCGGTTCGCCCTCCAGCGGTCGCCGTCGGATCGCGCCTCGACCAGGGTGAGGGGTCCCTTGGCGAACTGGATGTACGCACGGCGGGGCGGGGCGGACGCCGCGAGGAATTCGCCGGTCCATTCGAGGTCCGCCCCCGCCGGCTTCCACACCGCAAGGCCCCGGTGGGACTGCCAGTCCGCAGCGGTCAGGTCGATGGGATCCGGCTGCCAGGTCCGGCAGCCCGCCAGCGCCGCGAAGGGCGCGGCGACCAGCGCCCGCAACAGCGCGCGCCGCGCCAGAGGACGGACGGCGGATCGGCGGAACGGCTTGGAAACGGCGTCAGTCAAAGGTGAGTCTCGGGACCAGCGGCCAGCGCCGCTGGAGGCGGACCAGCAGGAAGAACAGGCGCAACCGCCAGCGAATCGTCCAGTTGCCCTCCAGTTCCCCCGCCAGGAAGGCGTTGACCGCGCCGGGCAACTGAAGGCGATGACGCGGTTGCAGGAACAGCTCCATGAACGGCCGCGTGTAGAAGGCCTCGACCATCCGCCAGTAGAAGCGCATGGCCCCCATCACCCGGCGTTCGTACCGGACCAGACTCCGCTCCCGCCCGCCCGGTCGCCGCGCGCAATCGAGCAGCGTCTCCGCCGCCAGTTTCCCGGAGAACATCGCGAGATACACCCCCGCCGAGAAGATCGGGTCCATGAATCCCGCCGCATCGCCCGCCCGCAGCAGCCTCCGGCCGACCAGGCGCCGGTTGACGTACGAGAAGTCCGCCGTGGTCTGCAGCGCCCCCAGCGACACGGCGTCTCCCATGCGTTCCTGCATCGGAGGCGAGCGGTCGATCGATGCCCGGAACAGATCCGCCGGCCTCACGTCCCCGCCCAGCCTCGAGGCCTCGACGACCAGGCCGACGCTGGTCCGCCCGGGCGACAACGGAATGATCCAGAACCAGGCGTCCGCGAGCCGGATGATGACGGTGTCCCCGCCGGACGGACCCGGGTCGCGCCGCACGCCGGAGAAATGGCCGAAGATGGCGACCTTGCGATGCCGCGGATGGACGATCCGGAGTCCCTCCTGGTTGCCGGTCACGTTGCCCCGTCCACTGGCATCGATGAGCCAGTCCGCCGTCAACCGGACGGTGCGCCCCCGATCATCGGCGGCCTCGACGGTCACGCCCTCAGAATCCTCATCGAATCGGCGCACCGTCCACGCCTCCCTCACGACCGCGCCCGACGACTCGGCATGCCGCAGCAGCACGGTGTCGAATGTCGCCCGGTCCACCTGGAACGCCTCGGGTTCGCGGGTGAAACAGCCTTCCCGAAAGACGAAGGCCGTGCCCGTCGAGCCGTTGCCAAGATGGAACTGGGCGCCGTATTTCCGCTGGAACCCGGCCGCTTCGAGCTGCGGCAGAACCCCCAGCGCCTCGAAGATCCCGCGGTTGTAGGGCAGGAGCGACTCGCCAATGTGAAAGCGCGGAAAGCGTTCCCGTTCGAGCACCAGCACCCGCCGCCCGGCCTTCGCCAGGAACGTCGCCGCCGTGCTCCCCGCCGGCCCGCCTCCAATCACCAGCGTGTCCCAACGGTCCTCGCTCGACACCAGCGCATTCAAGGGCCCCGGCTCCATCGGTGGCAAGCGGCGAAGCCCCAGTCCCCTTGGCTGGTCCGTCGCCAATTCGCTTCGCTCCCACCCGGCCCCGTGATTCATTCCGCCCATGGCGGCCTTGGGACGGCGGCGTTGGATCGTGAACGCGGATGACTTCGGCGTCAGCGCCTCGGTGAACGCCGCCGTGCGCGACGCCCATGACCGCGGCGTACTGACCTCCGCGAGCCTCCTGGTCAACGGAGCCGGATTCGAGGAGGCCGTGGAGATTGCCCGGGCCCGACCGGGGTTGGGAGTCGGACTTCACCTCGCCCTGGTCCAGTCCGCCGCCACCCTCCCCGCCGCGCGGATTCCGGGCCTCGTGGATTGGCGGGGACGTTTCCCTGAAAGCGGATTCCGGACCGGGTGGCGGTATTGGCAGGACCGGCGGCTGCGCCCGGAACTCGAGGCCGAGATCGGGGCGCAGTTCGAACGGTTCCATTCCACCGGCCTGACGCTCGATCATCTCGATGGACACCTGAACCTCCACCTTCACCCGGTGGTGTTCGACCTTCTCATGGTCAACCGGGACCGCTGGCGCATCCGGCACATGCGCCTGGTCCGCGATCCCCTACGGCACAACCTGCGGCTGGCCTCCGGACGCCTCCTCTCCCGCGTCCTGCTGGCGACCGCCTTCGGCGCCCTCGCCCGCCGTGCCGCACCGCGCCTCGCGGCGGCCGGCATCCGGCATCCGGACTCCGTGTACGGCCTGCTTCAGAGCGGAAGGGTGGACGAGCCGTATCTCTTGCGCCTCCTGGCGACCCTGCCGGAGGGGGATCACGAGTTGTATTGCCACCCGGATCTCGCCCCACCGCGGACCGAGTTCGAGGCCCTGGTCAGCCCGCTCGTGCGCCAGGCCCTGGTCGATAAGGGCGTCACGTTGATCCGGTACCAGGACCTGTAAGAACATCCCCTGTGCGAGTTTCCCGCCGGGCGGTCGCCGCAACGCATGCCGGCGCCTCGGTGGGCCGGGATCTCCGCCGCGCCGATCCCGATCCCACGGCAACCAGGCGCCCGCCTGCCGTCACCCGGTACCTCCGGTCCTGCCAGACCACTCCCCGTCCGATCCACGCGAAGGCCCAAATCACCGCCCGCAGCAGATCGATGCCCGGCATGCACCACACGATCCCGGCCCCCGAACGGCCACCCGTCATCCGGCGATGCAAACCCCGGGCAACCGCCAGCCTCAGCAGCGTGGCCGCCAGCAGCAATCCTGGCGCCAGAGAGGACCCCGCCATGGCGATCCCCCACAGCACGGGCCAAAGGGTCGCGTTGGCCAGAATACTGAAGGCATAGGGCACGGGTTGGCAGAACCGGATCGTCCGCGCCCACCGAAGCTGCCGGCGCCAGACCGTTCCCCAGGACAGTCCGGGAGGAACGAGGCAATCGACCACCACGGTCGCGAGTTCGACCCTCAACCCCGCCCGGCCCATGCGACGGCCCAGTTCATAGTCATCGGCGAGATGGTGCCCCACCCGGGCGAGTCCGCCGATCGAGGCCAGCGCCGACCGGCGGGTCATCACGACCGCGCCCAGCGCGAACTGGATCCGGCCAAGGGAACGTCCCTGAAGCACCTGACCCCAGAAGTCCGCATTGACCAGGAGTTCCTCGACCCGCCCCGGCCAGCCGTCGCGCGACACCACCCTGAACAGGCAATACACCAGGCCGACCGACGGATTCCGAAGCCGGGACAGCTCCTGACGCAGCAGGTCCGCCGGCGCCCGCACGTCGGCATCGGCAATGACCACCCAGGGCGTCGTCACGCACGACTCCATCTGCAGCAGCATCGCCACCTTCGGGTTCGGCACCGGCCGTTCCGGGCAGACGACCATCCGGATGTCGCGGTCCGGATGGTCCGTCCGCAGGGTTTCCACAAGGGCGACTGCTGGATCCTCCGCGGATTCCACGCCGAACAGGATCTGCATCGGACCCTCATGCTCCTGCCGCACCCAGCTCTCGAGGCATTCCCGTGTCGTCGCATCCACCCCCCGCAGCGGCTTGAGAATCGTCACCGCCTCGCTGCCCTCGAGTGGCACCCGACGTTCGTGCACCGGAAACGCCCGCGCGACGCGGTGCTGCCACGCCAGCAGGAGCAGACTCACACCGGCCGCCAGGGCGAGGACGATTTCCATGGGCAAGACTCCGTCCCGCACGGGTCGGATCGAGCCGAGAAACGCACACCGCACCGTCCCGTGGCAAGCGGCCCCTGCCCAGCCTGATCCAGTCCAATCCTTACAGGCCTCTTGTGGAGCATGGCCTTGCGCCTTGGACGACGGGAGAACGAGTCACTGAGCCGGTCTCATCGGACGCCTGGAGACCGGTTCATAAGACCGATGCCAGCGAACATTCCACATCGCCTCAAGGGGTACCTGACGGACATGGCCGTCGAAGAAGCCCACATTGGAAGCCCCGGGCAGGCGCTGCCCGGGTTCCCAACGTTCCGGGATCCGGGCCGGACGCCGCCCGTGACGGCAGAGAAGCGTGCGATCGATCCCCGTGCTTGAAGTCCCCAAGCCGGGCAAGGAAACCATGGGGTGGACATCCGGAACATGTTTCCAGGTCGGCGGGAACTCCGGGCCGGGCTGTGGTCTTGGCTGGGGAAGGTAACTCGACGCAATGTTATCGGACAGCAATGGGGTGTTCGAGGGCTGAAGGATCCCGAGTTCGGTCATGAAGGAATGCGTCGGGATCGGGACGGTCAGCATGCTTCCGTAGGCGGGTTCGTGGAATTGATCGAAAGTCCGGAACAGATGGAGATTGAGGCCGTAACTGCCGACGGTCACATGGTCCGGATCCGGAACGGGCGTACCCGGACGCAGTCGCCACGCGCCGTTCCCCCAGGCCTGATCGACGCGCCCCCAGTAGGGGCCAAAAGGCGCCTGCCGGTCCAGGCGCGGAGGTGCACTGGGGCAGATCCACACCTTCCCGCGTCCCACCGTCGCAAAGTACCAATCCGCCACCGCCGGTTCATCCAGCCGATCCCCGGGGTCCTCATCGAGGGCGAGGCGGTGGGAAAGGGTGATCTGTCGCTGATTGCTGAGGCACTGGACGCCGTGGGCGGTGTGGCGGGCCCGGCCGAGGGCGGGAAGGAGCAGACTGGCCAGGATCGCAAGGATTGCGATCACCACCAGCAGTTCGATGAGCGTGAAGGCATCCGGAGGACGATTCGAAACACGGGACCCGACTCCCCAATTCCCCAGCCGCCGCCGCCGGGGCGCTGCCCTTTGAACGACGAAGCGCAAAGGTTGAGGCAGCCCGGGCATTTCATCGGCTCGTATCCGAAAACGGAAAACGGCTGTCAATGGTTTTCCGTGTTCCCAGATGCGTCCGATGCGCCCGGGAGGGCGGGCAGGGTCTTTGGCATGGTCCCCAAGGATGACCTGAGGCTTTTGATCAACGCCGACCTTCAACCCGCTCCCGAAGAGCGGCGCATCCGACATTCCCAGAACTCTTGGAACCCGCCCAAACCACCCCTCGCATGACTCGTACTCAGCCCGAAGGGCGGTACTCGTACTCGTCATCGATCCCGCAGGCGCACCTCTTCATTGGGGACTCGCAGAGCTCGTCCCTCCGATTCGTTGCCTCCTCACCCACGACTCCGGGATGCACGGGATCGGCGTCAGCAAGGGGGGTGATCCCCCGGTTGACCCCCGGGGCCCTTCATGGGTATCTACCCTTCGCGCCGCGCCCCGGGGCCGGCCACCTGAAACCCTTTCATTGCCCAGGCTGACCATGACCACCTACGTGTACGAGATCGTCCCACAGAACCCCGGCGATGCCCCCCGCCATGTCGAGATCCGGCAAAGCATGAAGGACGAGCCCCTGACCCGGCATCCCGAGACCGGCGAACCGATCCGACGGGTCGTCTCCGGTGGTCTGGGCCTGATGGGAACCCGCTCGGCCGAACCGGCGCCGAGTTCGGGTCATTCGTGCTGCAGACGCTCCAACTGCTGCGGCTGAGCCCCGCCGCCGTCGGGGCACGCCTTCCCGACTCGTCCCCGTTTCGCCCCAGACTGCTTGTTCAAACCTTCCGGGCGGCGGAAAAAGGGTTCAACCCTCCCGCCCCATGAACGCGCACCTTCAGGCCTGGGCCATCCCCGCGGAAGCGTTTCCCAGCGACGGCTTTCTGTCGGACCGACTCGAGTTTCTCCTCCGCTACGCCATCCTCGCGCCGTCGCCGCACAACACCCAGCCCTGGCTCTTCCGCCTCAACTACAACGACGTCGAGATCCTTGCCGACCCCGGCCGGCTCCTCCGCGTCGTGGACCCGCACGGCCGTCAGCTTCACCTCGCCTGTGCGGCGGCCCTGTTCAATCTCCGCGTGGCCGCCGAGTACTTCGGGCAGGGCTGGACCGCCGACATCCTTCCGGACCCCGCCCATCGAACCTTCCTCGCCCGCTTCACGCTTCATGCCAGCATCGACACCAGCGCGGAGGACGTCCTGCTTTTCCACGCCCTGACCCGCCGCCGCACCCATCGCGGCCCGTTCCAACCGGACCCTCTGCCCCGCGACCTTCCCGGGGAACTTGCCCAGGCCGCCTCCCGGGAAGGGGCCTGGTTGTCCGTCATCGACGCCGAAGACGGTCGCCACGCCCTCGCGGAACTCATCTCGGAAGCCGACCGGCTCCAATGGGCCGACCCTGCGTTCCGTCGCGAACTCGCCGAGTGGCTTCGTTCCGACGAATCCCGGCCCGATGGCATCCCGGTCCGCGAACTCGGCATCCATGACTGGATGGCCTTCGCCGGACCCGCCCTGATCCGGACCTTCGACCGTGGGAAGGGCCAGGCCGCCCGCGATGCCGACATCGCCGTTCACTCGCCCGCCCTTGCTGTCCTGGGCACCGCCGAGGACGATCCCCGCGCCTGGATGGCGGCGGGACAGGCTCTGCAAAGCGTCCTGCTCCGCGCCCAGTCGGCGGGAATCGCGGTCTCGCATCTCAATCAACCCATCGAGATCGATGCCCTGCGATCCCGGGTGGCCCAGCTTGCGGGTCGGGAAGGCCATCCCCAGGTGCTGCTTCGTCTCGGGTACGGCGCCGGGGTGCCGCCCACCCCCACCCCGCGTCGCGAGCTGCACCGCGTGCTGTTGGCCCAGGACACTTCGAAGGCACCGCCTCACTGACCGCTCCCGACGACCCGTGCTGCCGGCCTGTTTGGGTTGCCTGCCGGCTCGCGGGTCCGCGAATCTCCCGCGATGATCCCGGCTCGGCGGACAACCTGCCCCCTCCGGCTTGCCGCGCTCCTTGGCATCCTCCCTGCCGCCTTCTCCTCCGAGCCCCCGCGGACACGGCTCGCCGACGAGTTTCTGCCTCGTCCTTACACCAAGGAACACGGCCTGCCCGACAACGAGGTGCGCTCCATTCTTCAGACACGGGACGGTTCCCTCTGGGTCGTCACCCAGCGCGGGGTGGCGCGGTTCGACGGATTGCGCTTCGTCAATTTCGAGCGGATTCACGCTCCGGAGATCGAGGACGAACACCTGCATCACCTGGCGGAGGACTTCGACGGCCACCTCTGGATCGGTGCCCGCGATCGCCTGCTCCTCTACTCGGAATACCGGTTCCGTGCCTGGCGACGCTCGGAGGGCTGGCGACCCGGCGCGGTCCTGTGCCTCGAACCCAGCCGCAAGGGAGGGGTCTGGAGCGGCGCCCAGGGGATTCTCGCCCACACCAACCGTGATCGGTCGGAGTGGTTCGGTGAGGAGATCGGACTGGACCCGGGCCATGCCATCTTTGCCCTGAACGAATGCCCCGCGGGAACGCTCTGGATCGGCACCATGGCCGGGCTTTACCGGCTGGATCCCGGGCATGCCCGCGCCGAACCCGCCGATCCCGTCCCGCGTCCACCCGGCCACCTCCTTCCCACGGTCGCGCTGCATCGCAACCGGGCCGGAGATCTCTGGGCGCTGTTCACCGATCTGGATCCGGCCAAGGCCTACCACGGCACCAACGCATGGCTAGGCCGGCTCCGAGAGGGGCGGTGGGAACGCCATCCCGCCTCGGACACCTTTCCCATCACTCAGGGACCCCAGGTCATCCTGGAAGACAGCCGCGGCGATGTCTGGCTCTCCGCGACGGGAGATCGGATTCGCCGCGTCCGGAACGGCTCCGTTCAGCCTCTCGATCTTGATCTGCCCGACGGCCCGGACGGTGTGATGTGCCTCCATGAAGACGGCGAGGGCAACCTCTGGATGGGAACCGGCTGGAGCGGCCTCTGGCGCTGGCAACCGCGACGGGTCACCACCCGCACGGTTCTCGCCGGTCTTCCCCATGACAACACCTGGACCCTCTGCCAGACCTCCGACGATGCCGTCTGGATCGGCACCGATGGCGGCCTCGCCCGCCTGGACGAGGGCACCGTACAAACCTGGACCGCCTCGGACGGACTCGCTCGCGCTCATATCCGGGCCCTGGCCGTCGATCCCGATGGCACCCTCTGGATCGGCACAGGTTCCGGCCTGCATTCCCTGCGCGATGGCCAGCTTCACGATCACCCGTTCCCGGGAGAATGGTTCGACGGCAAGATCCGCGCCCTCCTGGCCTCGAAGGACGGCTCCCTCTGGGTGGCCACCGCAACCGCCCTGCACCGCCTCCAGGGGGCGTACCGAACCACCTTCAACACCGCCGACGGACTGGCCCACCCGGACGTCCGGGCCCTCCACGAAGAGGCCTCGGGCACCCTCTGGATCGGCACCTTCGGAGGGGGTCTGCAACGCCTGGACCAGGAGGGGTTCCGGACTTACGACACGGCCGACGGCCTTTCCGATCCCTACGTCTGGGCCCTCCACGAAGATGCCGATGGCACCCTCTGGATCGGCACGGCCTCCGGCCTCAACCGCCTCCGCCATGATCGGCTCACCGCCTTCTCCACCCGGCATGGGCTGCCGGACAACCTCGTGAACTTCATCCTCGAAGACCACCTCGGCCGGCTCTGGATCAGCCACGATCGCGGCATCTACCGGGTCGCCCGCGCCGAACTCAATGCCGTTGCCGAAGGTCGTGCCCACCAGGTCCGCTGTGTGTCGTACACCACCGCAGACGGGCTTCCCAGCGAGGAAACCAACGGCCAGAAGAGCTATCCCGCCGGCCTCAGGGCCCGTGACGGGCGCCTCTGGTTCCCCACCACCCGCGGCGTCGTCATCTTCGATCCCGCACTTCATCACGAGGAATCCGCCCCGCCCGCCTCCGTCATCGAACAGGTCCGCGCCACCGGCACCCTCGTCCACAACACCCTCCCCCGTGATCCGTTTGCACCACCCCCGACGATGCTGCCCCGTCACCGGGACGGACTCCCGCGTCTGCCAGCCGGAAGCGGGCGGGTCATCGAGTTTCAGTTCACGGCCAATACCTTCGTCAGCGCCGACCACGCCCGCTTTCGGTGTCGTCTTGTCGGGCTCGGCGAGGAATGGCTCGATCTGGGCACCCGGCGCGAGGCCTTCTTTACCAATCTCGATCCGGGCCGGTACCGCTTCGAGTTGATCGCCGCCAACCACCACGGCGTCTGGCAGGACATCCCCGCGGTGTTCGCCTTCCACCTCGCCCCGGCCTTCCATCAAACCGCCGCCTTCCGGACCGCCGGCGCCGCGGCCATCGTTCTCTCGGTCGTCGCATTCCTCCGCTGGCGGACCCGTGCCTGGCGCGAACGCCAGCAGCTCGAACAGGCCCTCGCCCTCGCCCGCGAACGCGCCCGTATCGCCCAGGATCTGCACGACAACCTCGGTGCCAACCTCACCCAGCTCTCCCTCATGGCCAACCTCAGCGGTGGTGACCCCGTGGAACCTCACTCCCTACACGAACGTTTCCGGCACCTGTCCCATCATGCCCACCAGACCATCCACGCCCTCCGCGACCTTCTCTGGCTCGCTCATCCCCGCCACGACACCGTCGCAAGCCTCGTCCACCGCCTTTCCCAGCACGTCCAGAACGCCCTCACCCCTGCCGGCATCCGCTGCCGGATTCATGTCCCTCCCTCCCTCCCCGACGCCCCGCTCCCCCCCGACCAACGCCATCACCTCTTCCTCGCCATCAAGGAACTCGTCACCAACATCCTCAAGCACGCCCGCGCCACCGAAGCCCGCTTCGTCGTCCAGAGTCAGCCATCCGTACTCCGGCTCGAACTCCACGACGACGGCCGGGGATTCGATCCCGCGCCGGCATCCCTCCCAGGCCCGACGGGCTACGGCCTCGAAAACGTCCGCTCACGCATCTCCCAGCTCGGCGGCCGCTTTCATCTCACCAGCACCGCCGGTCATGGCACATGCGCCCGCATCGAGGTTCCAGTCCCTGTTTCCTCCGTCAGATGACGTAGTTCCTTTGCCTATCTCGGGGAGGAAAGCGTGAAACGGGAGAATTAGGACTCGACACGGCGTGCGTTCCCCGGACTTATACGTTTCCACCAAGGAGCGCCGGTCTTCCCTTCCTTCGAAGGTCGTCTTCCGTGCGTTGCATCACGCGTCATCCCCATCCCCATCCATCCCTGCTTACCATGGAACAACTCATCGGAGAGATCCGCATGTTCGCCGGCAACTTCGCGCCCCGAGGCTGGGCGTTCTGTGACGGTCAACTCCTGCCCATCGCCCAGAATGCCGCCCTGTTCTCCCTCCTGGGCACCACCTACGGCGGCGACGGCCGTACCACCTTCGCCCTGCCGGATCTCCGCGGCCGCCTCCCGATGCATCCCGGCAATGGCCCCGGGCTCACCCCACGGACCCTCGGTGAATCCGGCGGCTCTGAGTCTGTGACCCTGATGGCCTCCCAAATGCCCGCTCACAACCATTCGGTGGGCTGTCACAGCAACGCCGACCAGGCCGCCCCGGCCGGCCATCTCCCCGCCACAGAAGTCTCCGGCGCCGCCCCCATCTACTCGGATCAGCCCGCCGACGGCACCATGAACCCCGCCATGATCGGCCTGGCCGGCGGCAGCCAGCCCCATGACAACATGTCTCCGTTCCTGTGCGTCTCCTTCATCATCGCCCTGGAAGGCATCTTCCCGTCGCGGAACTGATCCCGTATTCGACGCATCCCCTCATCCGGAGGGACGAGCTCCGCGAGTCCACAACGCCATGCACCACCCCCTTGCGGCCTCGTGGAACTCGGCCCTCCGAATTCATGCCCTCGATTCCCTTCGACCTCATGACTCCGCCTGATCCGGAGAAACGCGCTCCCACGGGGCTTCTCCTGTTCGCCATCGCGTTCCTGTTGGCGATGAGCCAGGCGACACCCGCTGCCGCCGCCACGCTCTACTTCACCCAGGCCAGCGGCACCGCATCCCTGGATGCCCTCAAGTCCGCCAATCTGGATGGCTCCAGCCTGACCACGCTCGCTTCCGATTCCGGCAACTTCATCCAGCCCAGAGGCCTCGCCATCGACGCCGCCAACGGCCATGTGTACGTCGCCGATGCCTCGGTCACCGGCGCGGGGATCGTACGCTACAACCTCGACGGCTCCGGCCGCACCGTGATCGTCGCCCCTACCGCCACGGCCCTTTACAACGGCGTGACCGTCGGCGGCGGCAAGCTGTACTTCACCCAAGGCAGCGGTACGAGCTCTCTCGATGCCCTCAAGTCCGCCAATCTCGATGGCTCAGGGATCGTCACCCTCGCCTCGGACTCCGGCAACTTCACCCAGCCCAACGGCATCGCGCTCGACCTCGCCAACAGCCACCTCTACCTCGCCGACACCCTCGGCATTCTGCGCTACAACCTCGACGGGACAGGCCGCACGGTGGTCATTGCCCCCACCGCCTCGGCGACCTACTCCGACGTGGCGGTCGCCGGTGGCAAGCTCTACTTCACCCAGGGCAGTGGCACGTCCTCCCTCGACGCCCTCAAGTCCGCCAATCTCGACGGCTCGAGCATCGTCACCCTCGCCTCCGACGCCGCCCACTTCGCCCAACCCAGCGGCGTGACCGTGGACACCGTCAACAACCACCTCTACGTCGCCGACGGGAGCCCCCCAACGGCAGGCCAGGGCCTGTTGCGCTACAACCTCGACGGGACGGGCCGCACGCAAATCGTCGCCCCGGTGACTTCCGCGACCTTTCAGATGGTCGCCATTTACCGCCCCCCGCCGCCCAATCCTCCCTCCACCCCCGACCTCGCCGCCGCCAGCGATACCGGCGCGTCCTCGACCGACAACATTACCGCGGACAACACCCCGACGTTCATTGGTACCGGACCCGCCGGTGCCACGATCACCGTCTCGAGCAGCGTCCACGGCACAGTGGGCAGCGGCCCCGCCGACGGCAGCGGCAACTGGTCCGTCACCACCTCCACCCTTTCCGACGGCACCCATCTCATCACCGCCACCGCCACCACCGGCGCCGGCACCAGCGTCCCGTCCGACGCCCTTTTCGTCACCATCGACACCCTCCCGCCCACGGTCCTCATCGGCGCCCCGTCCCTTTCCCAGACCACGGCCGGCGGGGGTCCGGTGACTTACACAATTTCCTACGGTGGCGCGCACTCCGTCAGTCTCGCTACCGGGAACATCACCCTCAACACCACCGGATCCGCCGCCGCCACCACCGTCGAGGTCACCGGCTCCGGAGCCGCCGCACGGACGGTCACGCTCTCGGGGTTGTCCGGGGTCGGCACGCTTGGGCTCTCCCTGGCAGCGGGAACCGCCACCGACCTCGCGGGGAATTCCGCGCCCGCTGCCGGGCCCGGGGACACCTTCCATCTACTGGGTCTCGATTTCGGCGACGCCCCCACCGCCGCCCAGTCCGGCTTCGCCTCGAGTTATCCCGTGCTCCTTGCCCACGACGGCGCCCGTCATCGCATCCCTCCCGGAGGCGCCACCCTCCACCTCGGAACCGTGCCCCTGGATGCCGAACCGGACGGACAACCCGATGCCACGGCGACCGGCGACGACCTCGCCGACACCGCGGACGAGGACGGTGTCTCGCTCCCCGTCTCCTTTCCCGGGGGGCTGGCGGTCAATCTGACCGTGACCGTGACCGGCTCCGGCACGCTCAACGCCTGGATCGACTGGAATCGGGACGGCGACTGGAACGACGCCGGTGAACAGGTCTTCACCGACCTCGCCCTGTCCGAGGCCGGCAATCCCCACGTCCTGGCCGTCAGCGTCCCGTCCGGCGTCGTCAGCGGCGTCACCTTCGCCCGGTTCCGGTTCAGTTCCGTGGCCGGCCTCAGTCCCCTCGGCGAAGCCTCCGACGGCGAGGTCGAAGACTATGCGCTGACCCTTCTCGCCAATGGGGTTCCCACCGCAGGCACCGACACGCTCCAGACCGACGAAGGCGCGCCGTCGGCCGTCTTTGTCGCCAAACTCCTCGTCAACGACACCGATCCCGACGGAGACGCGCTCTCGATCACGGCCGTTGATGCCACCAGCACCGCGGGCGGAACCGTGGCCCTCTCCGATGGCGTGGTCACCTACACGCCCCCAGCCGATTTTTCCGGCGACGACTCATTCACCTACCTGCTCTCCGATGGCCGCGGCGAAACGGCCGTCGGCACCGTCCTCGTCAACGTGCGCGATGCGGAGGCCGCCGGCGACAATCCCGCCCGCGTGGTCCCGACTGAAGATGGGTTCCTGATCCGTTTCGCCGGCATCCCCGGCGTCGCCTACCAGGTCCAGTGGTCGGATAACGTGAACGGTCCCTGGCTTCCCCTCGGCGATCCCGCCACGGCGGATGCCCAGGGACGCATCGAGGTCGAAGACACCACTGCGCCCCAGCCGAACCTGCGATTCTACCGGATCATTCCGCTCCCCGGCGCGCCCTCCTGAACCGACTTACCCCCTGCCGCCCCTCGCCATGAACGCGCCCGCCTCCCATTATCCCAGGCCTGCCGAAAGCCCGTCCTACCGCGTGTCCGCTGTGCCCCGGCGGACCTGGTCGTCTGCCGCGCTGGCGGCCGGGCTTCTTCTCCCGATCGCCCTCTGCGCCCAGGTCATCCTCGAATCCCAGTCGTACACCCCGGGCCTTGCGGTCCCCGACGGCTCGCTGGTCGGCATCTCCCACACGATCCAGTTTCCCGCCACCATCGCCGATATCACCGGGGTGTCGGTTGAACTCGAGATCACGGGCGGGTTCACCGGCGACTTCTATGCCTACCTGCAACACGACACGGGTTTCGCCGTATTGCTGAACCGCCCTGGCCGCACCTCGAACACGGGCCTCGCCAGCCTCGGCTACCTGGATTCGGGCTTTCAGGTCTCCTTCGCCGACGACGCCGCAAACGGCGACATCCACTTCTACCAATCGGTCAGCGACCCGGCCGGGGGCGCTCTCACCGGCCTGTGGCAGCCGGATGCCCGCGCCACCAGTCCCCTGTCGGTGGTTGGCACCGAACCCCGGGACGCCCTCCTCGCCTCCTTCGTCGGACTCGCGTCCGGCGGTGCCTGGACCCTGTTCGTTGCGGACCTTTCGCCGGGAGGTGTGGGCACCCTGGATGCCTGGAGCCTGCACGTCACGGGAGTCGCCGTTCCCGAACCTCGCACCCTGGTGTCCCTGGCCGGAATGGCGCTCCTTGCGATGGCGGTCCTGCGTCGTCGGACTGGGACACGGCGCGAACCGGTAGGTTGAGCTCCGGGAGTCCGCAATCCATCGCACCGCTCGCTCGCGGCCTCCTGGAACTCGGCCCTCCGATTTCACACCCCAGCTCCACCCTTCGGAGGGACGAGCTCCGCGAGTCCTCAAGCCATTGCACCACTCCCCACGACTCAGGGATGCACGGGTCGTGATTGGCCATGGCCGATGTGCCCTTGGACCGACAGGTGCACCGTGCTAGCCTGCTGCGGAATCCCGGGAGGCATTCCCAACCGGACAACGGAGCAACCGACCATGAGCGACTGCAAGATTCACCCTGACCACGCCCACCAGCACGGACCCCACTGCGGCCACGTCGCCGTCGAACACGCCGGACACGTCGATTATCTCCACGATGGGCATCTCCATCATCCCCACCAGGGGCACGTCGATGAACACGTCATCGAGGTGGACGCCCAGCATCCCGACCGGTGCACTCCCGATCACCAGTGCGCCGGGCACGAAAAGGGCCATGTCCACGGGCCGGGCTGCGGTCACCCGGCGGTGCCGCACGGGGATCATGTGGACTACCTGGTGGACGGCCATCTCCATCACCCCCACGGCGACCACTGCGACGACCATGGCGCGGTGAAGGTTGTTTCGGGTGGTTGAAGAGCCCTGGCTTCACCTTTCGGAGCGGAACCATTCGATGGTCCGGCTCAATCCTTCGCGGAGCGGCACCTTGGGTTCCCATCCGAGCAGGGCGCGGGCACGTCCGGCATCGGCGACCATCCGCCAGATTTCGGTGGGCCGGTAGGGCAGGGCCCCGATCTCGATCGGCGAGGTGGTGCCGGTCAGTTCGGCAATCAGCATCACGAGATCGCGGATGGGGACTTCAACGCCGGTGGCAAGGTTGAGAGGACCTTCGATCGGGTGGGGATGGAGGGCGGCGCGAACCAGGCCGTCCACGATGTCGGTGACGTAATTGAATTCGCGGGTCTGTTCGCCGCGGGTGGTCCGGACGGGAATCCCGCGCAGGCATTGGTCGATGAGTTCCGGGATGACGGCCTTGCTGCTCTGGGAGGGTCCGAAGACGTTGAAGGGGCGGACGATGACGATGGGGAAGCTGCCGGCGACGCGCTGTTTCATGCGGCAATAGAGTTCGCCGGCGTACTTGGTGATGGCGTAGGGCGACAGCGGGTCGGGCGTCATCTTCTCGACAAACGGCACGGCGGTCTGATGGCCGTACACCTCGGACGTGGACATGTACACGAAGCGGTCCACGGGCCCGCAGGTGTCGAGGACATTGGCGGTGCCCTTGGCGTTGACGTCGAAGCACTCCTCGACCTGGGTGAAGCTCTGTCCGACGTGGTTGTAGGCGGCGAGATGGAAGAGGATGTCGGGTTTCCACTGCCGGACCTGTTCGAGGGCGCCGCGATTGCGGAGATCGGCCTCGATGATATCGAGGTCGTCCCACCAGGCGCGGAGACGCTCGTTCTTCACGACATTGCCGTAGCGCACGGTGACGGCCACGCGGGCGCCGTCGTCGAGGCAGCGGCGCGCGAGGTGGCTGGGGATGAAGCCGGAGCCGCCGGTGATGACGACGCGGCGGCCGTGGAGGGAGGGGTTCATGGGACGGTGATCATCCGGGCGAGCTGCCGTTCGGCGAGGGCGCGGTCCTGTTCGGTGTTGACGGTCAGGTGGCGGCCTTCGTGCCGGTGGGCGTACAGGCGGCCGGTGGCAGCGAGGCGGGCCAGGAAGGCGGGCATGTCGGAGCCGCGTTCGAGCGGGTGCCAGGCGGCGGGTTCGAGGACGAGGTAGCCAATGTTGATCCAGTAGGGGAGGACGGGTTTCTCGCGAAAGCGGTCGATCCGCCCGTCGTCATCGGTGTCCACGACCCCGTACGGGCTCTCGAATGGAAACGTGGCGAGCGTGGCGAGGGCGTTCCGGCGGCGATGGGCGTCGAGGAGGGCGGAAAGGTCCACGTTGGCCAGGGTGTCGCCGTAACACACCAGCGCCCGGCCTGGCACGTGGGGCTGCGCGTCCAGCAACCGGTCGGTCATGCTGGCGTCACCCGAGTCCACCACCCGGATTCCCACGGACTCCGGGAACTGGGCGGCGAGAAAGGTCCGGATCATTTCCGCGCGGTACCCGACGCAGAAGACGAAACGTTCGATGCCGCCGGCGCGGAGGGACTCGATCAGGTGCTGGAGGATGGGCTTGCCGGCGAGCGGGACCAGGGGTTTCGGGCAATTCTCGGTCAGGGGCCGCAGGCGTTCTCCCTTGCCCCCGCACAGAAGTATTGCCGTCAGGTCCTCCACACCGCCGATTGCAGCCCTGCCGGGCGCGGAGGTCAATGATGCCGTCGCCATGGAGCGTGGCGGATGGCGCGGCAATGGTCATCGAAGGTGCCCGCCGTCCGGGCCAGAACCGCCCAGCGCCCGAGAGCCTGTTCCACCTCGAGGATGCGCGGGTCGCCTTCCCCCCCGCGACGCCGCCAGGTCCGGGGCCAATGGGCCATCCAGCGCGGCAGGATCCGGAGTTCGCGCAGCACCGCCATGAGCCAGGTCCGGCGCCACGCGGGCACGCCACGCCATTTCGGGTCGAGTTCGTGCCAGTACGGATCGAGGAAGGTGGCGCCGAATCCCCGGTTGAGCCGGCGCAGGTAGGTCCATTCGAGGCGGGACCGCGGAATCCAATGGTCGAGGCGCAGACCGGGATCGTACCACAATTGCCAGCCGGCCAGCCGGAGGGCCAGGCAGAGTTCGGTGTCTTCGCCTGCCTCCAGCCGGCCCAGGGTGCGCCCCATCGACAGGGGTTGGAAACCGCCCTCGCGAAGCGTTTCGAGGGCGGACCGGCGGAGGACCAGACCCGCACCCCAGAGTTGGGAACGTGGGCCGGGTTCGTCCGGCCCCCCTCCGCCCTGCGGACCGACGGCGTAGGCATGGGCATGCCTCGGGAACCAGTCCGGGGGCGGGACCTCGCAGACGGCTTCCGACCGGCCTCCGCAGGCGGCCACCTCGGGATGGTCCGTCATGAGGCGTGCCGCCCGCTCGAGGTAATCCGGGGCAAGCCAATTGTCGTCGTCGATGAAGGCCACCAGTGGCCAGCAGGATTCACGCAGCCCGCATTCCCGGGCCCGTCGCAGGCCTGGGTTCGGCTCCGTCACCACCCGCAACCGGGCCGGGGCCCCCGGGGGCCAGCCGCTCCGGGCGGTTGCGGCGGTGTCGTCGGTGGATGCGTTGTCGATGACGAGCACCTCCCAGGGCAATCCGGGCGGGGTCTGTTGCGCGGCGAGATGCCGCAATGTCGCGGGCAGGCGCGCGGCGGCATTGTGGGCGCAGACCAGCACACTGATCCCGGAGGTCTCCGAAGGCATCGAGGGGCTCACCCTGCCGATGCGGAAGGAGGGGCTCAAGCCGGGGGGAATGGGGAGTGGGGAATGGGGAGTGGCGATGCCCCATTCCATCTCCTCAGGCGTCCACTTTGCGTCCTGGCGTCTTCGCGTGAGATGATGTCCTCATCCCGATGCACCACTCGTTTGCGGCCTCGTGGAACTCGGCCCTCCGAATGCGGACCCCTGATCGGGCCAACCTGGAAATGGGCGCTTGCGTAATCGGCGACGACACCGCGAGGGTTTAGGGCAGTGACGGAGCGGCGCGGCGGGAATTGTTCCTGACGGCAGCGTGCTCGTTCGACCGGACATGAGCCGGCCCCCCCAGGTTCCCGAACCCGATCCGACCAACACCTCGCACGGCCCCGAGCGGCAGGAGGTGATGACGCTGGTCTTTACCGATCTGGTCGGTTCCACGCGGCTGAAGGAGGAGTTGGGGAACAGCGAGGCGTTGCGGCTGATCCTGGAGCATCACCGGCTGGTCCGGGACCTGTTGCGGGAGTATCAGGGCGGGCTGGAGGTGAGCACCTCGGGGGATTCCTTCTTCCTGGCGTTCCGGCGTCCTTCGGATGCGGTGGCCTTCTCGCTCCGGCTTCAGGCCAGACTGCACGCGTGGAACCGGGAGGCGGGACGCCCGGTGCAGGACCGGGTCGGGGTGCATGCGGGGGAGGTGACGGTCGAGGCCAACGCGCAGGGGGGAATCCATGATCTGCACGGGCTGGAGGTGGACAAGTGCGCCCGGGTGATGTCGCTGGCGCAGGGGGGTCAGGTGCTGTTGACGCGGTTCGCCTTCGAGAACGCGCGGGCGGGTTTGAAGGGGACGCCGATTCCGCAGGTGGACCGGGTCGAGTGGGCGAGCCATGGCCACTATCAGTTGAAGGGGGTGGCCGAACCGATCGAGATCTGTGAGGTCACCGATCCCGGCCGGGCGCCGCTCGAGGCGCCGGCCGATTCGGACAAGGTCAAGCGGGTGGCGGTGGCGGAGGAGCCGGAGGAGGAGGAGGCGACGGGCTGGCGGAGGTGGCTGGTGGGACGGCGGGTGAGCCGGCGTCTGGCGTGGATTGGGGCGGCGGTCTCGGTGTTGGTGGGATGGGCGGGCGTGATGGTGCCCGGGATCGTGGAGGCGAGTTACGACTGGGGTTACCTGTTTCGGAAGACCGAGGTGCCGACGGAGGCGGCGATTGTGCGGATGGATTCGGAATCGCACGACGAGCTGGGGCAGCCCTGGTTGCAGCAATGGGACCGCCGGGTGCATGCGGCGCTGATTGATCGCCTGGCGGAGATGGGGGCGCGGTGTGTGGTGTTCGACGTGTTGTTTGATCTTCCGGCGGAGGATCCCGGGCAGGACCAGGCGTTCATCGAGGCGGCGAAGCGCTTCGGAAAGGTGGTGGTCGCGGGGGTGCTTCAGGCGGAGGAACGGCCTGAGATTTTTCTGGGGCACCGGACCCAGGGCCCGATCCCGGAAATCGAGGAGGTGGCGGTCTGGGGTTTGGTCGAACGGGCCGGGGCCGACCGGACGATTCGGCGTCCAGGGCGGGAGGTCGAGCTGAAGGAATCTCTTTCGAGCGCGGTGATGCAGGTGCTCGGGGAGCGGGGCGGCGTGGCCCCGCGGAACCCGTGGCTGAACTACTACGGGCCGGCGGGAACGGTGCCGTCGCACCCGTATTCCGCCGTCTTGGGAGGGCGGATCGACCCGACGAGTCTCTCGAACCGCGTCGTGTTCGTGGGGGCGGTGTATGACCTGCCGTTCACGGGCGGGAAGGGGACGGACGATTTTCTGACGCCGTACAACCGGTTCTCGAAGAGCGAGCGGCGATCGGCCGGGGTGGAGATTGTGGCCACGGCCACCCTGAACCGGATGCGGGGCGACTGGCTGCGGCTGCCAACGCCGTGGATGCAGCTCAGCCTGGTGACGGTGCTGGGCGGGGTGGCGGGGTTCGGGCTGTGTTTCCTGCGTCCATTGCCCGCCTTGATCCTGGCGGTGGGGGCGGGCACTGTGGTGGGCCTGCTGGCCATGACCAGCGTATGGGTGACGCAGATCTGGTTCCCGTGGCTGGCGTTCAGCGCGGTGCAGCTCCCCCTGGCGCTGGGCTGGTCGGTGGTGGCCTGGGCCCAGGTGACCGGGCGCCGGGCGTCTCTCCGAACGGAAGGCACGAAGTGAACCGCATGCGTTGTTGTTGGTGGTGGGCCTGTTTGTTCCTGGTGTTCGCCGTTCCGGCGGAGGCCGCGGATTCCGGACGGGTGGCCCAGGCGACCGTCGTTGCCCTCAGTGGCCAGGTGCAGTTCCAGCCTGCCGGCACGGCAACGTGGTACACCGCGGCGACCAACCAGGTGCTGTACGGGGGCGACATGCTCCGCACCGGGCCGCGGAGCCGGGCCACGCTGCAATTGCGGGACCGCTCGATCATGCCGGTGCGGGAGATGTCCATGCTGCGGTTCGCGGACCGGCCGCAGGGGACGCTGTTGCAGATCCTGCGCGGGATCATTTCCTTCTTTCATCAGGGGCAGGCCGGTCAGGTCACCATCGAGGGCGGCGGGGTGAGCGCGGTCGTTCGCGGCACGGAATTCGCCTTCGAGGTGCGGGAGGCAGGCGGGATGCGCCTGACGCTCTTCGACGGCGAGGTGGATCTCACCGACGCCGAAGGTCGGTCGTTGTCCATCGGGAGCGGCGATGTGGCCGAGGCGGGCGACGGCATGGCACCGCGGCGCCTCGCGAGGATCGAGGCGGGCGACTGGTCGGCCGTGCAGTGGGCGTTGTATTACCCGGCGATCCTGGATCCGGCGGATCTTGGATGGGGGGAAGCCGGGGTGCCTGTGCCCGAACTGGCGGCGGCCTGGGCGGCGTACCGGCGCGGCAACCTGCCGCAGGCCATGGCCGGGTACCCCGCGGACCGGTGGCCGGAACGACCTGACGAGAAGGTGTTTCTCGCGGCCCTGCTGCTGGCTGTTGGATCGGTCGAGGAGGCGGAGTCGGTGCTGGAAGGAATGGAGCCGGAGGATGAGGACGATCCGTGGGGCCGGCTGGCAGTCGCGCATCGGCGGTTGATCGACACCGTCCGGCGGGGATCGACCGACGGACCGGATCACGAGACGCCGCTGGCGACCGAACTGCTGGCAGCCTCGTATGCGCGTCAGGCCGGGGCCCGGCTGGCGGCGGCGCGCGACCTGGCGCGGGCGGCGACGGACGTATCGCCGGACTTCGGGTTGGCATGGGTGCGGCTGGCCGAGCTGGAGTTTGTGCTGGGGAACACGCGGGCGGCGGAACAGGCGCTCGAGCGCGGGCTGGCCCTGGTGCCGGAACACGCCGAAGCCCACACCCTGCGCGGGTTCCTGGCGGCGGCGCGCCATCGGGTGCGGGAGGCGGAAGCGGCGTTCGAAGAGGCGTTGCGGCTGGATCCCGCGCTGGGGAACGCCTGGCTCGGGCGCGGGCTGGTCCGCATCCGGCGGGGCGAACTCGAGGCCGGGCGGGAGGATTTGCAGGCGGCGGCGGCGCTGGAACCGCAGCGGGCGGCGTTGCGGAGTTACCTCGGGAAGGCGTTGTCCGATTCCCGCGCCTTCCGGACCCCGGCGCTGGCGGGCAGGGCGGAGCATGAACTCGATCGGGCGAGGGAACTGGATCCGGGCGATCCAACGCCGTGGCTGTATTCGGCGTTGATGCGCCAGCGGGAGAACCGGGTGAACGAGGCGGTGGCCGACCTCGAACGGTCCCTGGACCTGAACGACAACCGGGCGGTCTATCGGTCGCGTCTGGGTCTCGACCAGGACCGTTCTGTCCGGGGCGCGAACCTCGCCGCGCTCTACCGGGATGCGGGTCTGGAGGCGTACGGGGAACGGGCGGCGACGCGGGCGGTCGAGGACGATTACCTGAGTTTCTCGGCGCACCAGTTCCTGGCCGACAGCTACAACGCGCGGCGCGACGCCAACCAGGTGGATCTGCGGTACGAGACCGCGTGGTTCAGCGAGTTCCTGGTGGCCAATCTCCTCGCGCCGGTGGGAGCGGGCCGGCTTTCGACCACTCTGGCGCCGAACGAGTATTCGCGGTTGTTCGAGCGAGACGGACCCGGGTTGGCGGGCAGGACGGATTATTGGAGCAACGGCGACTGGCAGCAGACCGGATCGCAGTTCGGAACCTTCGGGTCGTTCGGATACGCCCTCGACGTCATGTACCGCTCCGCCAACGGGCAGCGCATCAATGACGACGCCGAGCAACTGACCCTCTCGCTCCAGGCCAAGCAGCAGGTGGGCGCCCGGGATGGAGCGTTCCTGCAACTGATCTATTCCGATGCCGAATTCGGAGACGTGGCGCCGTACTACGACCCGGCGGACGCCAACCCGCGGTTGCGGGCGACGGACCGGCAGGAACCGCAGGTCCTGGTGGGCTGGCATCGCGCCTGGGCCCCGGGTTCCGACACCCTGTTGCTCGTCTCCCGGCTTCACGACCGCTACACCATGGACGATCCGCTGGCGACCAGTTCGGTGCTGTTCCGCAATCCGGATGGCAGCCCGTTCCGGCAGGTCACCGTCCCCACCCCGCTCCGGTACGAAAACGAGTTCGTGACGTGGTCCTTCGAGGGTCAGCACATCTGGCAGCACGAGGCGCACACGGTGATCGTCGGGTTGCGGCAGCAGACGGGATCCTTCGAGACACGGACCGAACTGGGACCGGGCAACGCGGCCGGGGTGCCGGTGCCGGGGTTGAGCCAGGACCTCGAGGCGGATCTGCTGCGGTTCACCGCCTACGGGTACGAACACTGGCAGGTGCTCGACTGGCTGCGGTTGTCGGCGGGATTGAGCTACGACCGGTTGCGGCAGCCGGTGAACTACCGGATCGCGCCGGTCATCGAGGGCGAGGAAACCCTCGACCGCGTCTCTCCGAAGGCCGGGGTGACCGTGACCCCGTGGCGGGACGGGGTGTTGCGGGGGGCCTACACGCGATCGCTGGGCGGGGTGAGCTTCGATCAGAGTTTCCGGTTGGAACCGACCCAGATTGCCGGGTTCAACCAGGCGTACCGCGGATTGATTCCCGAGGCGGCGGCGGGGTCGGTGGCCGGACAGGCGTTCGAGACGTGGGGGGTGAGCTTCGAGCAGCGCTTCCCGACCCGCACCTATCTGACCGTCGGCTGGGAACGCCTCGAATCCCGGGCCGACCGGAACCTCGGGGTGCGCGAACTGCCGTTCGGGGCGGCCCCGACGGTGGGGACACTGCGTCAGGGACTGCGTTATGATGAGGACTCGGTGACGGTGACGGTCCATCAACTGCTGGGCCGGGACGTGTCGGTGGGGGCGGGGTACCGGATGAGCGAGGCCACGCTGGTGGACGCGCTGCCGGCGTTCCCGGGATCCGGGCGGGAGGTGGAGTCGCTGCTGCACCAGGTGCGGATCGAGGGGCGCTACACCCATCCGACCGGGTTCTTCGCGCTGGCCGAGGGGGTGTGGACGCAGCAGTCGAACCGCGGGTACAGCCCGGACCGGCCGGGGGACGATTTCTGGCATGTGAACCTGCATGCGGGCTGGCGTTTCGACCGGCGGAACGTCGAGATTCGCGCCGGGGTCCTCAACCTCACCGACCAGGATTACCGGTTGAACCCTTTGAACAGCTACCGGGAGCCGTACCGTGACCGAACCTTCACCACATCGCTGCGCTTCGATTTCTGAGGCGGGCCCGGCACGGGAGGCGACGGCGCTGGCGGGCTTAGGGCCCGGGATGAGGCCCCTTGAACGGAATGCACCTCGGAGGATGAAGTCGGGGGGTGCCCCCCTTCCTCCGGAGCGCGGACAGCCCTGTCCGCCCGGGCCCCAGTCAGGCTGCGGGACGCGCGGACCCGGTTGTCCGCAGCCCGAGCCACGACGTTCGCACCTGATGGGAAGGTGGCGTTGGGCTGCCGTGCTGTTGGCGGGCGGGCTGGAGCGCGGACAGCCCTGTCCGCCTGGGCCCCTTCCAGGCTGCGGGACGCGCGGACCCGGTTGTCCGCAGCCCGAGCCACGACGTTCGCACCTGATGGGAAAGTGGCGTTGGGCTGCCGTGCTGTTGGCCTGCGGGCTGCCAGGGCTCTGGCCCGGGCGCGCCGACGAGGAGATGCCCCCGCCGATCATCACCGTGCAGCCGGTCGGGACCGAAGCCGGAATCGGCGAGGCCGTGCGACTGCGGGTCGGGGCCCAGGGAAGCGGATTTTTGCGGTTCGCCTGGTTGTTGGAGGGCGAGACGGTCGAGGGCGCCACGGAGGATCAACTGCTCCTGCCCGCCATCCGTGAGGACCAGTTTGGCGTGTACCGGGTGCGAGTGACCGACGCGTTTGGCTCGGTGTTGAGCGAGCCCGCCCTGGTGTCACCCGCGGTGGACCGACTCCTCTATTGGGCACGGCAACCGGCCGACGCGCGGGCCGTGGTGGGAGGCCCGGTCCGGTTCGAGGCGGAAGCCCAGGGTTCGGACTCCATCCGCTACGTGTGGCGGGTGAACGGGAATGACGTCCCGGGCGCCAACCAGCCGGTCCTCGAGATCCCCAACGTGCGGCTCGCGGACGGCGGACGGTACACCGTGCTGGCGTCCACGCCGGACGGGACCCTGGAAAGCCGATCGGTGGTGCTCGAAATCGACGTGCCGGAACTGCCCTTCGCCGATGCCTTCGCCGATCGCGGCTTGATCGGGGACGCCACGGGCGTGGGACGCGGGAACAACCGTGGCGCCACCTGGGAGGGAGCCAGTGGCGAGCCGCGTCACGCCGGCAAACGCGGGGGCCGATCCGTGTGGATCACCTGGCGTGCCCCGGCCAGCGGGGTGGCCACATTCGCGACTGCGGGTTCGACCTTCGACACGGTGCTGGCGGTGTACACGGGAAGCACGCCCGGCAGCTTGATCGAAGTGGCGGCCAACGATGACGGCGGCTCCTACCTGACCAGTGTGGTGCGCTTCAATGCCGTCGCGGGAACGGACTATCACGTCGCGGTGGACGGCTTTGCCGGTGCGGAAGGCAGCGTGGTGCTGAGCTGGGAGTTGGAACCGGGCGCGCCGCCGCTGCCGCGGATCGTGGCCGCCCCGGAGTCGGAGATCGTGGTCTCGGGAGGCACGCTTCACCTCGCCGTGGTCGCCGAGGGCGAAGGACTGCAGTTCCAGTGGCTGTTCAACGGGGAACCCATCGAGGGCGAAGGGGATGCCCTGCTGACGGCCCAGAGTGTGACCTCGGCCCAGGCCGGTCAGTACTCCGTCCGCGTGGCCAACAGCGCGGGTCAGGTGGTCGAATCCCCATGGGCGCTCATTGAGGTGGTGTCCGGTCCGGCAGCCCCGGCCCGCGACAAGTTCGAGGACCTTTTCGATGATCCCCTGAACGGGGGGGCCAGCCTCCATGGGGCCGGAGGGGGCGGCTTCACCTCCGTGGCGCCCGGGTTGCCAGGCTGGCGGGATACCACGAATGAGGGAGCGACGCGGTCGCCGGAGGATCCGCTCATCTTTGGCGAGGTGGGGGGCGCCTCGCTGTGGTTCCGGTTCCGGGCCATGGCAACCGGCTGGATGCACCTGAGCACCGAGGGCAGCGTCATCCCGGCGGTTCTCGGCGTGTACACCAACCGGTTCGCCCTGAGCGTCGTCACGGAGAGCCGGCCGGTGCCGCCGCGGTCGCATGCCGAAGTGGTGTTCGGTGCCCATGCCGGCGAGGACTACCTGGTGATGATCGATGGCGTGAACGGCGCCCGCGGCCCGGTGCGGCTCGCCTACTCGGTCCAACTCGCCGAGGTGCGGCCCCCCGTCATGGGCTTGTCCCCCGCCGGGTTCAGTCTCGAAATGATCGTGCCCCCGGGAACCTATGAAATCCTGCGCGGCGACGCGATGAGCCGGCTGACCCCGGTCACGACGACCAATGTCACCGGCGGGGTGCTGCGATTCTTCGACGCCGGCGCCTCCGACCGGCCCCGCCGCTTCTACTGGATTCGAGGTGTGCCATGACCCCGCCGCGATGCGAATCCCCAGGTGCGATCGGACCCGACCCCGGTCGCAGGGTTCCCTGGCGCCTGTTTCTGGGTCTGGCCTGCTGGCTTGGAACCGCGCCGGCTGCGTGGGCGGCCACGGTGACCTGGATTGGCCGGGGCGCCTCCCTGGCTTGGAACGACGCCGCCAACTGGAGCGGCGGCGCGGTGCCGGGAACAGCCGATGACGTGGAGATCCCCCCGCGCACCGGACCCGTCGAGATCCGGAGCGGTAATGTCACGGTGCTGAGGATTCAGGCGCCGGACGGTGTGCGGGTGTCGGGCGGCACGCTGACGCTGACCGAGGGGGAATCGCGGATCGGGGGGAACTTCACCGTGTCCCAGGGAGCTTCCCTGGTGGTGCGGGGGGCGAAGACGGTCCTGCTGGGGGGCGGCGCGGCCGTGGAATGGGGAGGGGACCTGACCGTTCGCGACGGTGCCCAGGCGCGGCTTTCCAACGTGGCCCAGGTGCGGAGCGCGATCTCACGCTGGTGGGCGCACGGCATCGGCTCCTGGATCGAGGCGCCATCCCTGGGCGAAGTCCACCTCACGGCCAACGGGTATTTTGAGGTCCAGGCCACTGGCGAAGGGCGCATCGATCTGCCGAAGTTTCCCGGCCTCCTCGGACCCATGCGGGTCACGGCGACGGAAGGTGGAACGGTGGACCTGAGCAGCCTGCGGGGCCGTTGGAGCAGCGAGGGCTTCGCCTACCGCTCCCTGCTGCGGGCCCGGAACCGGGGGACGATTCTGGTGCCGCTGCTGACCGAGTTCGACCGGGGCGAGGTGGACATCGACTCGGACGACGCGTTGCCAACCCGGCAATGGACCGCGTTGACCGGCGGCACCCTCACAGTCCGCGGGACCAAGGGGGCTTTTGCGTCGCTGACCCGGGTGGACGACACGGATATCACCGTGGCGGCGGGTGCGACCCTGAGCCTGGGCGGGGTGACCGGAGTGCGGATGACCTCGGCGAACTGGCGGGTTCAGGATCCCGGCTCGGTTCTGGACGTCTCGGCACTCGGGACCGTGGCATTTGCCACCGCCTCGTACTTCGACATCAACGTCTCGTCCCAGGGCCGGGCGATCCTGTCAGGGCTCAAGGAAGTGCGCGGTCCCATTCGCATTACCGCCAGCGGCGGCGGTCTGGTGGACCTTCAGTCCCTGGAGGGACGGTGGACCAGCGAAGGATTCGCTTACCGCCAGATGCTCAAGGCCGACACCGGCGGGCGCATTCTGGTGCCCGGGTTGAGCGGGTTCGATCGGGGGACCATCGACCTGGATTCCCTCGAGGCCATCCCGACCGGGAAGCTGCAGGAGTTGACCCAGGGCGCGCTGGTGGTGCGCGGGTTCAAGGGCGGGTTCGAAGCGCTGGGCAATGTCGATGGCAGCGACCTGACCGCCCTCGGCGGCGGGGTGCTGGCGTTGCCGGGGGTGACCTCGGTTCGGGCCGGAGGCCAGACCTGGCGGGCGCAGGATCCGGGTTCGATGATCGATGGGGGTGCGGTGAGGCAATTGACCTTCGCCAACGCCACGTACATGGACATCAACGCGACCACCGACGGCCAGGTGAACCTGGGGAGCGTGGAAGCCCTGCTCGGCCCGCTGCGCGTGACCGCCAGTTCGGGCGGCCTGGTGGAGCTGAGCGGCGCCCGCGGACGCTGGACCAGCGAGGGCTTCGCTTACCGGCATTCCCTCAAGACCAGCACCCGGGGCAGGATCCGCATCCCGGGCATCACCGAGTTTGACCGGGGAACGCTGGACCTCGATGCGCGGGACGGCATTCCGACGGCCCAGTTGGCGGCGCTGACGCGGAGCACCGTGCATGTGCGGGGGGCCGAGCCGTCGTTCGAGGCGTTGACCGTCGTGGACGACAGCGATCTGTCCGTCTGGGAGGGCGGCGTGTTGCGTTTGCCGAAGGTCGCCGAGTTGCGGTGCTCGGGCATGACCTGGCGGGCCCGCGATCCGGGCTCCATCCTCGATGCGAGGGGCCTGAAGTCCGTGCAGTTCTCGAGGACGGGCTACTTCGACCTCCATGCCGAGACCGCGGGACGCATCGATCTCAGCGGACTGACGCGGATGGTGGGGCCGTTCCGGGTCTCGGCCTCGGGAGGCGGGGTGGTGGATTTCAGCGGGGCGACGGGCTTGTGGCGCGGACCCGATGTGGCCTACACCCCCTGGCTGCGGGCGACGTCGGAGGGCCGCATCCTGCTGCCCAACGCGCGGGAGTTCGAGGGAGGCCAGTTGTTGATCGCCCTGAATGCCTTCATCTCCACCGGGCAGTTCGTGCGGATCGCCGACGCCACCGTGGTGCTCGACGGCGGAACGGTCGCCTTCCCAAGTCTGCGGGATCGTCTTGGCACGACCTTCGAGCTGCGGGCCGGCGCGCAGGCGATCTTCACCCCGCTCCCCCTGCTGGTCACCGGGCCCCTCAGCCAGCGCGTTTCGACCGGGGCGACGGTTGAATTCTCGGTGGTCGCCGAAGGGGAAGGGCCGCTGGTGTACCAGTGGAGAAAGAACGGTCAAAACATTCGCGATGCCCGCGGTCCCACGCTGCGGTTGGAGGGCGTGACGGTCGAGGACGCCGGGGCGTACAGCGTGGTGGTGGCCAACCGCGCGGGCCTCGTGGAGAGCCAGCCCGCCACCCTCAGCCTGGCGCTGCCCACGCTGCCGTTTGCCGATGCCTTCGTGAATCGAGGCCGCCTGTCAGGAGCCCAGGGATCGGGAACGACCACCACGATCGATGCCGGCCGGGAGGCCGGAGAACCCGCCCACGCCGGAAAGCGGGGCGGCCGTTCGGTCTGGCTCACCTGGCGCGCCCCGGACAACGGGCGGATGATCTTTTCCACCGCCGGTTCCAGCTTCGACACCCTGTTGTCCGTGTACACCGGCTCCAGCCTGGGGACCCTGGTCGAGGTGGCCAGCGACGACGATGGCGCCGGATTCCTGGCCAGCCGGGTCGAGTTCGATGCCGTTCGGGATGTCGATTACCACATCGTCGTGGACGGTTATGCGGGGGCCGCCGGAACGGTCGTGTTCAGTTGGGACTGGACCATGGGGCTCGCTCCCCTGCCCCGTCTGGTCGCACCCTTGCAGGGCGGCACCGTTCAGGAGGGTGCGGCCTGGACTTTGTCCGCGCCCGTCGAGGGCGAAGGGCTGCGCTATCAGTGGTACTTCAACGGCACTCCCGTGCCGGGCGGCACCCAGCCCGTCCTGGTCCTGCCCACGGTGACCCGCGTCCAGGCGGGCCTCTACGCCGTCCTGGTGACCACCGCACAAGGCCAGTCCGTCCGCACCCGGGACGTGCTGCTCGAGGTCGTGTCGCGCCCTGACGAAGCTCCGGCCCGGGACAAGCGTGAGGACCTGTTCCCCGAGCCGGTGGCCACCACCCAGCGGGCCCTCTTCGGAGGGGGCGGTGCCCCCTTCACCTCGGTCGCCCCGGGAATCCCGGGTTCACGTGAGACTTCCAACGGCGGCGCCCACCGGGCTCCGGACGATCCGATGGTGCTGGGCGAACTCGGCGGCGCGACCTTGTGGTTCCGGTTCCGGGCGTCCAGCTCCGGCTGGATGGCCATTTCCACCGAAGGCAGCGAAATTCCCACCGTCCTCGGGGTGTACACCAACCGCACCACCCTTCAGGAAGTCGCGCTGGCTGTGCCGATCCCGCCCGCCACCCACAGCGAAGTGATGTTCGGCGCCCATGCCGGCGAGGATTATCTCGTCATGGTCGATGGCGTCGAAGGCGCCCAGGGCCGCATCCAGCTCTCCTACTCGCTGGCCCTCGCCCCTGTGAACGGCGCCGTTCTGAGTCTCGTGGACGGCGGACTGCTGATCCAGCAGACCGTCGGCCCCGGAACCTACGAGGTGGCGGTCGGCGACGACCTGATCTCCTGGACCCCGATGCTCACGACCAACGTGTTCGGGGGCATGCTGGAGGTCCTCGAAACGCAGCCCCACACCCATTCCCGCCGGTTCTACAGGGTGAACGGGGTGCCGTAGGGCACGGGAGGCCGTTCGGAGGGCCGAGTTCCACGAGGCCGCAAGCGTGTGGAGTGTTGGATTGAGGACTCGCAGAGCTCGTCCCTCCGAAGCGAAGCGAGGGTGTGAGATCGGAGGGCCGAGTTCCACGAGGCCGCAAGCGTGTGGAGCGTTGGATTGAGGACTCGCAGAGCTCGTCCCTCCGATTCGCTGCCTCCTCACCCACAATTCCGGGATCCACCACGGGAGGCGGTTGTGGAAAGCAGGTTCTCGACAACCCGCTTTGCGTTAAGGAAAATCGGTTTTACTTAACACAAACCGTCTTGAGGCAAGCCGGCTTTCGACAACGCCGTCACCCATGCACCCTTTTCAACCCGAGTCACTTCCGCCATCCGACCTCGATCTGGTGGCGCTGATGCCTTGGGCGGGGCGGGCCAATCGCGCCGTTGCCACCTTGGAAGGCCTGTTTTACGGCCTGCCCAATCCCGAGCTGTTGCTCTCGCCGCTGACGACCCAGGAAGCCGTCCTTTCCTCCCGCATCGAGGGCACCCAGGCGGATCTCGAAGACGTCCTCAAATTTGAAGCAGGCGAAGAGCCGGCCGATCCGTCGCGCCGCGAAGACATTGATGAGATCAGGAATTATCGGCAAGGGCTTACGCTTTCCAGCGAGCTTTTGAAGGACCGGCCCTTCTGCCTGAACACCCTGCTCCGGCTCCACGATGTCCTCATGGACAGCGTCCGCGGGCACAGCAAAGGCCGCGGAAAAATACGCACGGGCCAGAACTGGATCGGCGCTCCCGGCGCTCCCATCGAGCAGGCCGTCTTCGTCCCACCCTCGCCCCTCGACCTGCAGGATCATCTGAACCGCTGGGAAGCCTACTGGCATGCCGATGCTCCGGATCCATTGATCCAACTGGCCATCCTCCACGCCCAGTTTGAAATCCTTCATCCGTTCAACGATGGCAATGGCCGGCTTGGGCGGATGATCATTCCGGTTTTCCTCTTCGAGAAGAGGATCCTCAGTCGGCCATGCTTCTACCTGTCGGCGTACCTGGAAGCGCGGCGTGAGGAGTACATCGCCAGACTTCGGGCGCTTGGGGCACCGGGAAGCTGGACCGCATGGTGTGCCTTTTTCCTCGAGGGCATCGCCGTCCAGGCCGATGCCAACACCCGCAAAGCACGGGAGATTCAGGACCTCTACGAGCGCCTGAAGAAGCAGATCCTGGAGCTGACGCATTCCCAGTTCGCCGTTCCGCTGCTCGATGGGATGTTTGAACATCCGATCTTCCGCAGCAGTGATCTTGCCCGCCGCAAAGACATGCCCAGTGCTCCCATGGTGGCCCACCTGCTGAAGACACTACGACAGAGTGGGGTGCTGCATACGGTTCGGGAGGGAGCCGGGCGCCGACCCCATGTGCTCGCGCTGGCCGAACTCATCAATCTGTGTGAAGGCCGGAAGGTTCTGTGAGCCTTTGGTACCTGTCGCTCCGGATCACGGTGGTCGGACCCGCAATCCGGAAGGCCCGCCGGCCCTACGGTTGCAGAATTGACCGAATGCCACGGGGCAACCGGCGCACCTGCTGAATCTCGCTCTGGGTCAGCGCCCGGTTGAACACCGCCAGGTCATCGAACCACCCGAGATACCCGAGCCCCACCAGGAGCCGCGGCGTTCCCGAATCCCAGGTGAAGGTCTGGGTGCGCGGCGACAAGCGTCCGACCTGGGCGCCGTCGAGGTACAGGGTGGCGACGCCATCGGGCTGGCCGGTGTTGAAGCGTTCCCAGGTGAAGGCCACGTGGGTCCAGCGGTCGGCGCTGAACGGCGGCCCGGGGATGGTCACCAGCGGTCGTTCCGCCGGGGGAATGTCCTCCCACCGCCGGTTGCGCGGGTTCCACACGTTGAAATCGGCGTAGGCTCCCAGCCGGAATGGGATGTTGTTGCTGCGCTTCTCGAACTCGACGAAGAACGCGGCGTCGTTCCATCGGCGCGGCGTGATCTGCACCGGGTCATTGAAGCCTTCCGGCAGACTGCCCAGATCGGTCCGCAGCCAGAACGAGACCGTGCCGCCCCAGTTGCGGGCGCTCCAGGGCACGTTGCCTTCGGCTTTGTAGAAGATCACCGGGTTGGTCCGTTCGAGGAACTGGAGAGCACCGCCGAACTTGCCGGCTTCGGGCACCACCCGGATCGCCGTGCCTGAAGGCAGCCCGGGCCGGGTCTCCTGCCACTGGTCCATCGCGGGAACGTGATACAGCCACCCGTCGCCCAATGCGTAATCGGCGTCGGTGCCCCGATCGAACGAGGCATGAAAGGTCAGCGCCCGACGCAATTCGGGATCCCGGCTCGAGAAGGCCGGCCGGTTGGCACAACCCGCCAGCAGGACCGCCAGGGCCATCGTACCCACCATCGCCGACCATCTCGGGAGCAAGGACATGCCCGCAGACTACCGGGCCCGTCCATCCAGGTCACGCATGGCCGTGGCATGTCCGCCCTTCAGCCCTCCCCCCCCTCGCCCCCGTACTCGCCCCCGTACTCGTACTCGTACTCGTACTCGTAATCGTAATCGTAATCGTAATCGTAATCGTAATCGTGCTCGTACTCGTGCTCGTGCTCGTGCCCGTACTCGTACTCGTACTCGTAATCGTAATCGTGCTCGTGCTCGTACTCGTGCTCGTGCTCGTGCTCGTGCTCGTGCTCGATGGCGGGAAGGAAATGGGTGCTTTGGGGTGTCGAGGACGAGTACCGCCCTACGGGCTGAGTACGAGTACGATGACGATGGGATGGGGAAATGGGGTGGTTGAGCGGGGTTGGGGATCGTAATCGTAATCGTAATCGTAATCGTAATCGTAATCGTACTCCCCCTCCCCCCTTGCCACCGCACCACACCCTTGCGGCCTCGTGGAACTCGGCCCTCCGATGTCGCTTCCCCGGTTCAGTTCGGAGGGACGAGCTCCGCGAGTCCTCAAGCCCATGCACCGCTCGTTTGCGGCCTCGTGGAACCCTCCCCTCCGAAGTGACGTTTCGCGAAGTTCGCAACTCTCCCCTCAACTTGGGGATGCGCCCGGGCGGGAGGGGCGCATCTCCATGTTGTCGGAGAAGCGATCGGTCGGGGAATACGACGACGGCACCGTCGGGGTCGGGGTCGGGGTCGGGATCGGTATCGGAATCGAACCGGAACGAACTCCGGGAATGCGCGAAGCTTCCTGGCTCCTTTCGATACCGATTCCGAGTGCGACCCCGACCCCGATTCCGTTGCACCTTCCGACAACTTGGAGATGCGCCCGGGCGGGAGCGACCGCCAACCCGCTGCTTGCGGCTGACCTCGACTTCGGAAAGCCTGTTCGGCGGCGTTTCCTCTCCCATGGCCATTTTCCTGACCGCTTCCATCACCGCTGTCGTGGTGTCGTTTCTGTGCTCCCTCCTCGAGGCCACGCTGCTCAGCCTTGACGACATCCACCTCGAAACCCGACGCAAGGAGGGACACCGCTATGCCGCGATCTGGCAGGGAATGAAGCGCCGGATCGACCGGCCCATCGCCGCGATCCTCATCCTCAACACCGTGGCTCACACCGGCGGTGCAACGGTTGCCGGGAGCGCTTTCGACGAGATTTACGGGGACGAGTGGATCTGGGTGTTCTCGGTCATCTTTACAGCCATCGTCCTCATCGGCACCGAGATCATTCCCAAGATCCTCGGCGTCAGCTATTCGGATCGCCTCGCACCCGTCCTCGCCCCGGTGCTCGCCCTCATGACGACCCTGCTCACCCCGGTCATCGCGGTGACGGAATGGCTCGCGCGGCCGTTCAAGGCCAAGGGGGGGAAACGCCGGATGAGCCTGGCGGACCTCCGGACCATGGCCGAACTGGCGGAGGACCAGCGGGTGATCGGGGTGGAAGAGGAGGCGATCATCATCAACGCCACCAAACTCCGCCAGGTGACCGTCGCGTCCGTCATGATGCCCGCTGACCGGATCGTCATGTTCGATGTCCGGCAGCCCAACATCAGCAATTTTGAGACCGCCGCCTCGTCCCTCCACACCCGCTATCCCGTCACCCGCGATGGCACCGTCGATGGAATCGCCGGCTATGTGAACTTCAAGGAATTGGTCGCCATGATGCCCAGCCGCAGGGAGGCCGAAATCGAACGGTTCACCCGTCCGCTGATCCGCGTGGCGGCGTCCGCCAGCCTCAATGATGCCCTCCGATCCCTCCTCGGCCGCCGCGAACACATGGCCCTGGTCGAGGACGAGCGCCACCGGATCGTGGGCCTGCTCACGATTGAAGACCTGATGGAGGAACTGCTGGGCGAACTCTCCGATGAATTCGACAGCCTCTCCGACGAAATCCTCGAAGTGGCGCCGCGACGCTGGAAGATCGGAGGCGGTGCCGCGATGTCCGAAGTCGCCCGAATCTCCGCCGCCCGGTCCGTCGATGACGATGCCGCCTCGAACCTATCCGATTGGATCACCCGACGTCTCGGTCGTGAACCCCGGGTCGGCGACACCGTGGTCGAGGCTGACGCCATGCTGACTGTGATCCAAACCCGCCGACGCCGGGCCAACCGTGTTCTGGTGGAACTGCTGCCGGCATCTCCAGGGACGTCGTGAAATCGTTGAAACGCCGGACCGGCGTGAGGACCGCACCGTCCGTTGTCACGGCGCCCGTTCGCGGGCCCGACGCTTGGCGGCCAGCAGACGCTGGGTGGTGGCCTCGGATACGCCCCGGGCTGCCGTGACCGGCGGCGTGTCGGACGCCACGGGCGCCGCGGAGGAGGACGTTGCCGCCCCCTCGATCGGCACCTGGACCGGAACCGATTCCGGCCGCGGCAGCGCCTGGCGTTCGGCGTCCCGGCGGGCAAGCAGTGTGGCCAGGCGGGGCTGGGAGGGGGCCGAAGGGGCGGTGGATGCCCGGGAGGGCAGCCGCGATCGGAGCCGACCCAGCCCATCGCGCCAAAGGCTGGGCTCCCATCGAACCCGGCGCACCGCCACATCCACCAGGAACAGGCCGATGACCGCCTGGAGGAGAAGCGGCCAGAGATCCACCGGTTGGCGGGTGCGTTGACGCCCATCCAGAAACGGTCGGGGATCCGCCGCGGGATCCAGCACCCGCCCGCCTGTCTCTTCGGCGATGCGGGTTAGGAGGGGAAGATTGGGTTCCGCCAGGGGACGCTCGATGTCGGGTCGCAGACTGGCACCCAGGAGGGTGCTGGCGCGGGGCACACCGCTTTCCCGTTCCTGAACCCGGGCCAGGTAGGCGCCTGGAAGATGGGCGTCGAATTCGCCCTCGTAACGGCCGGGAGCCGTCTGCCGCAGGCCCACCGGTTCCGACCGGCCGTCCGGGTGGATCACGACGGCATCCACGTCCAGGAAATCGCGATAGGAACCGTCCGCCGCCAGGGCGTCGGCAAGAATGCGTCCTCGTCCCCCGTCGAGCAGGATCTCCGCCAGGAGATCGGCGCTGTCGATGCGGCGCAACGCCCAGTGCACGACCTGGCGCCAGAAGGTGCCGTAATGCTCCCAGGCCAGCCAGGCTGCCGCCCATCGGTCCCTCGAGTCCGAGGTGAACGCCGCCACACGACCGAGTCCGTACTGCCAGTGAGCCAGCAACGGATCACCCCCCGGGGTCGCCAGCGGCGTCTCGGCGCGAGCCTTCGGTTCGGTCACCACATGGCCGAGGAGCATCGGAAACCCATCGAGACCGCGGACCGGTTCGGTGAGGAGGGATTGTTGGGGCTCGAAGGGTTCCTCGCTGACGGCGGTGCGAAGGACCAGCGCCGTCTCCTGGAGATAAATCCGGGGGAGGTCGGCGGGGGAGGACACGGCATAAAACCGGCCGCCGCCCAGTTCGGCCAGCGTTTCCAGCAGGACGCTGTCCACCTCATCGCCCAATCCCACGGTCGAGAGGGTGATCCGTTCGGACGCCATCTCCCGCGCCAACGCCTCGAACTCGGCGGGCTGCGAGTGTCCGTCGGTGAGAACGAGACAGTGCTTGAGCCCGGCGTGTACCGGGCTGAGAAGTTCGAAGGCCTGGCGCAAGGCGGGATACATGTCCGTTCCACCCCCGGATTGAAGGCGTTCGATGGCGTCGAGGATCGGCGTTCGGCGGGCCCCGACGGGCTGCAGGTCCACCACGGTGTAGGTCTCGCCATCGAAGGCGATGACCGCCACCTGGTCGCGTGGCCCCAGGAGATTCACGGCGGCGATGGCGGCCGCCTTGGCCATCTCGAGCTTGTCGCCGCGCATGCTGCCGGACTGGTCAAGAACCAGGGCGAGGGCCCCGGAGGGAAGGGTCTGGCGGTTGGCGAGTTCGACCTCCACCGGAAGCAGGGCCTGCAAGGGCGTTCCCCGGTATCCCCCGGCCCCGTAGCTCTGGTCACCTCCGATGCACACCACACCCACCCCAAGATCCCGAACCGCCTGTTCGAGCCAGACCCAAAGCTCCCGCGGCCAGTCCGGCGCGAAGACGTTCCCCAGCACCACCGCATCGAATGCCTGCAGCTCGGCGAGGGATTCCGGGAAGTCCGATCGGCCGGCGACGACCATCTCCACCTCCTCCGACCCGATCGTCTCGATCAGGGGACGATCGACAGTGGGGTCGGAGCTGAGCAGCAGGATCCTGGGCAGTCCGCGAATCTGGACGAACCCCTCGGCGCGGTTGTTGCCGGGCACTTCATCGAACGGGGCGTCCAGCGCCACCTCGTAGCGGTGAAACCCGCTCCCGGGCAACGTCTGCGAAAAGGTCACCAGGTTCTTGCCCGGCTCGAGGTCGAGTTCCTGCGCCCCCAGCCGATGCCCGTCGCGATGGATCGTCACCGTGGCCGGCCCGCCGGCATCGGACTGGATGAAGGCCAGAATCTCGAAGGTCTGTCCCCGACGCACCTGCGTCGGCGTGTGAAGCCGCGAAATCCAGGCGTCCGGCCGGGGCTCGCCTGCCAGGGGCAGCACATCGATGCGAACACCGGCCGCCCCGGCGGCCAGCGCCGCGTCGAGGGCATGACCCCGGTTCTCGTGCCCATCCCCGATCAGGACCGCACGGCGTTGGCCGGTTTCCGGAAAGGCGGCCGTCGCCAGCCGCAACGCAGCCCCAATGTCGGTCCGCGTCGTCGGCACCACCGCAGTCAGGGTGTCCACGGCGAACTCCGTGGTCGGTGTCACTTCGAGCGCAGCCTCGCTTCCAAACACAATCAGACCCGCCCGGTCTCCCACAGGCTTGGTGCTGGCCGCCCGCACCATCCAGTCCCGCGCCCCGGCCTGGATCGCCGGGGCCATACTGTCGGAGCGGTCGAGCAGGAAGAGCACATTCATGCCTTCGACCGGGCGAAGCCACTGGAGTCCGGCGAGGGCGGTGACCAGGGCGACGACGACGAGGGCGCGCAGGACGGTGGCCAGCCGGGCGGGGGCGGGTTCGAGCCCGGCGCGGGACGTGCGGGCCAGCCACAGCACCCAGGCCAGCGCGAATGGCAGCAGCCACAGCCAGCCGGGGTCGGTGAAGCGCACGGTCATGCGGTTCGACCTCCCGTCACGCGAGCGCCGTTCCCAACCCCACCGCCTCCCGGAGTTCCTTCAAGCCCAGGGTCGCCATGCGTTGCCGCAATCCCCGGACGATCGCCCGGGCGATCCCCGGACCGCGATACACCATTCCGGTGTACACCTGCACCAGGGACGCCCCCGCAGTGATCTTCTCCCAGGCGTCCTCGGCGCTGAAGATCCCGCCCACCCCCACGATCGGCAGGGCCCCGCGGCTCTGGCGGTAGAGGTGCCGGATCACCTCCGTGCTCCGTTGCGCCAGTGGGCGACCGCTCAACCCGCCCGTCTCCGCGTACAGCCGCTCGGTGCCTGGCGTCGGGTGCGCCGGTCGCCCCACCGTGGTGTTGGTGGCCACCACCCCCGCCAGGGAAACCGACAGCGCCAGGTCGAGCACCTCGTCCAGCGCCTCGAAACTCAGATCCGGCGCCACCTTCACCAGGATCGGCCGCGACGGTCCCGGGGTGTTCTCCTGGGCCTCGCGCAACGCCGCCAGGATCTCTTCCAGGGCCGCGCGGTCCTGGAGCTGACGCAGGTTGGGGGTGTTGGGGGAACTCACGTTCACCACGAAGAAGTCCGCCAGACCCCGCAGCCGCTCGAAGGAATACCGGTAGTCGGCAGCCGCCTCTTCCAGCGGGGTGATCTTCGACTTCCCCAGGTTGATGCCCACCGGGTGCCGCGGCCAGCGTCCCCCGTCCCGCCACCCGCCCAGGCGCGCCGCCAGCGCATCGGCCCCCGGATTGTTGAATCCCATCCGGTTGATCAGGGCCTCGTCCGGCACCACCCGGAACATCCGCGGTCGCTCGTTCCCCGGCTGCCCGTGCCGCGTCACGCCCCCCAGTTCACAATGTCCAAACCCCAGGCACTCCCAGACCGGCACCGCCTGGGCTGATTTGTCCATCCCCGCCGCCAATCCCACCGGATTCGGAAACGAGAGGCCGAAGACGTCCACCGGCAGTCCCGGGGCCCCGTGGACCGCCCGCAACAGGCCCCGCGCCAGTCCGCTCCGCGCCACCATTCCCAGCAGCCGGAGCGTCCGGTCGTGAATTCCCTCCGACTCCTGCCGAAACAGACAGGGCCGTACCACCGACCGGTAAATCCAACTCACCTCGCCGGTGTACCGTCCTCCCCGCCTGCGGGCAAGGACACGGACGCCACGGCCCCCGATATTTGGGCGATGGCGGCCAGTGCGGGGCGGTTCATGACCGATGGATTGTTGCGGCGCGCCACATGGAGATGCGGAACTGCCACCGCCGCGGCAGGACCGATCGCTCCCAGGGCCTCCACGGCCCCGACCCGGATCGACTCCACCGGGTCCTGCAGCGCCTCGATCAACGCCGCCACGGCAGGCGCCGCCTCTTCCCCGAAGGCGGCCAGGGCCCACACCGCGTTGCGCCGCACATAGGCATCCTCGTCGCGCATGGCGTTCGCCAGAGCCGGGACCGCCACGTCCGGCCGCCCGCCAATCCTTCCCAACGCCGCCATCCGGCTCCCGCGCAACAACGGCGAAGCTCCTTCCCGGACCTCCGCCAGCCCAGGAACCGCCTCGACCGCCAGAACCCCGATACGACCCAGACAATTCGCCACCGCCAGGCCAAGGGACGATTCAACGTTGCTCCCGCACAACGTCGCCAACACGGTCACCGCCGGTGCCGCGTCTGCACCGAACCGCCCCAGTGCCCCCGCTGCCGCCACCCGCACCCGGTCGTCCGCATCCTCGAGCAGGCCCATCAGGGCCGGGACGCTCCTCCCGGCGTCGCTGGCCAACGCTCCGATCGCCGCTGCCGTTGCGCTCCGAATCGATGGCGAGGGATGCCCCGCATTGGCCAGCAACCCGGGCAGGGCCACCTCGGCGCGTCGTGCCAGGACCCGGATCACTCCCGTGGCCAGCCGGACGGTCTCCGGATCGTCGTCTCCCAGCCTGCGAACCACCGCTTCCACCATCGGCAGATCCGAGTTCCGCACCGCAGGATCGCCGGTCACCAAACCCTCCAGGGTTCGCAAGGCACGGCGTCGCGCGACCGGATCCGCATGGCTCAACCCGATCAGCAACGCTTCCGCCGCCGGGGGACCCAGACGCAACAGGACGCCGTGAATCGCCTCGACCGTGCCCGCATGCCTGGCTCTGCCCAGTCCCCCAACCAATGCCCCTGCCGCCGGTTCCGCCAGTGGACCCATCGCGCCCAACGCCTCGGCCGCTCCCCGGCGCAGGGTGTCCGCGTCGCGAACCCGCAGTCCCGACTGAGGAAACGCGGTTGCCAGCCGGACCAGACGTTCACGCCAGCCCCCCGGACGGGCCGACACCCGTCGGGCCAGTGCCGGCACCGCCTTCTGCGGGACGGCGACGAGTGCCTCCAGGGCCCTTGAATCGCGTTGCCCGGACGGCTTGTCCCACTGTTCCAGCCAGTATCCCAGGGGCTTCCCAAACGGCGCCGCCGCCCCGCGTCTCAGCCGTTCCGCGGCCACGCCCGACACCACTAACACGCCGAGGGCGAGGCAGATGAGCAGGGTCCGATCGGATCGAAGATGACCCATCGCTCGCTTGACCCCTCCGGGTGGGCCGTTTATAGCCATGTCAACAAAGTTCTAGCGCCAGCGGCTTAACTCACCCCCCCACGGCTATGTCAATGACCAAACGCGACATCGTGGTCGCCATCAGTAGCGAAACCGGCTTGGTTCAACAGGATGTGGCCAAGGTTGTTCAACGTACCCTCGAATTGATCCGCCATGCGGTCAGCGAAGGCCGCACCGTCGAACTGCGGAACTTCGGCGTCTTCGAGGTCAAGGTCCGCAAGGCCCGGATCGGACGCAATCCCAATGCCCCCGAGAAGGATGTGCGCATCCCTCCCCGCTCGGTGGTCAAGTTCAAGCCCGGCAAGGAAATGCGGGACGAGGTCCTCAAGCTCTCACCTGAGTCCGCGGCCGCCGCCAATGCCGCACCCACACCGAACCCCGCCCTGCCTCCGCCCGAGTAAGTCTTCGCCCCGCACCCTCCCTCCGGTGCTGCCCGTGTCCCCTGCGACCTCGGGCCGGGCATCCATTCCCTTCATCCCCATGCAATCCCTACCCGGATTCCGAGACTTCTATCCTGCCCCCGTTCCCATCAAGGACGCCTGGAGCGCCGACCTGCGCCACCACATCCTCGACTCCTGGCGTGCCACCGCCCGCCGCTACGGATTCCGGGAATACGACGGTCCACCCCTCGAACCGACCGAGCTCTACACCCTCAAGAGCGGCGCCGAGATCCTCCAGCAACTGTTCCACTTCGAAGACAAGGGCGGACGCGCGGTGGCGCTGCGGCCCGAAATGACCCCGACCCTCGCCCGCATGGTCGCCCTCGGGGAACGGCACTACAAGAAGCCCATCAAGTGGTTCGCCATCCCCCAGCTCTTCCGCTACGAGAAACAGCAGCGCGGACGCCTGCGCGAACACTTCCAGTTCAATGCCGATCTCTTCGGCGAATCCGACCCCGCCGCCGATGCCGAGATCATCGCCCTGCTCATCGATTCCCTGCGCGATCTCCGCCTCGGCCCCGACGACTTCGTCGTCCGCCTCAGCAGCCGGCTCGCCTGGCAACGCTTCTTCGAGCGCGAAGGCGGCCAGCCCGACCGCGCCTACGACTTCTACCAGGCCGTCGATAAACTCGAACGCGATCCTCCCGAAGTCGCCGATGCCCAGCTCCAGGCCGTCGGCACCTCGCTCGAACGGGTCCGGCAGTTCATCGCCGATGCCGAACCCGACGAGGCCCTCGACGCCATCCGCAGCAACCTCGCCGCCCGCGGCCTCGCAGACTTCGCGCGCATCGACTACGGCGTCATCCGCGGTCTGGCCTATTACACCGGCGTCGTCTTCGAAGCCTTCGATTGCAAGGGACAATTCCGCGCCATCGCCGGCGGCGGCCGTTACGATCAGCTCGTCGGCCTCGTCAGCGGTGGCAAGGTCAACCTCCCCGGCCTCGGCTTCGGCATGGGCGATGTCGTCCTCGCCGAACTCCTCAAAGCCCGGAACCTCCTCCCCGAGTTCCGCGCCGGCCTCGACAGCTTCGTCCTCATCGAGGATGAGGCACTCCGGCCCGAGTCCCTCCGTCTGGTCCAGGATCTGCGGCAGGCCGGCCGCCCCACGGACTATCCGCTGACACCCACCAAGCCCGACAAACAGTTCAAGCGGGCCCAGGAACTGGGGGTCGCACGCACCCTCCGCCTCGAACGGCAGCCCGACGGTTCCCTCGTTGTCCGCGTCCGGGACCTCGCCACCCGCACCGACCGCCTCGAACCCCTCGACTCGTTCCGCAGCGCGCGATCCGACGGATGACGGCCCGCGTGCAGCGGTGCATCTCCAAGCTGTCGGTACCGAGCCAGCGAACCGGAGGGACGAGCTCCGCGAGTCCTCAACCCAACGCTCCACACCGTTGCGGACTCGCGGAGCTCGGCCCTCCGAACTTCCACGTACTCCATCACCAGGTAGTAGAAGCCGCCCGCCTGACCGAAGTCGTGAAGGGTGACGATGCCGGGATGGTTGAGTCGGGCGAGGGTACGCGCCTCGCGTTCGAAGCGTTCGGCGAAAGCCGGATGGCGCCCGGGCAGTTCAGGCAGGAGCTTCAGGGCCACCCAGCGGTCCAGCTTGGGCTGGCGGACCTTGAACACCGCGCCCATCCCTCCGGCGCCGAGGCAACGGACGATCTCCCATTGGGGGAAGGCAGCCGCCACCTGATCGAGTCCGGGAATCCGATCGGGCCGCGCCGAGGCCGCGCCGGCTTCGGTGGGTGCCGCCGCCGCCGCCAGCAAACAGCCCGGACAGAGTCCTTCGGCGGCGTCCTCAGGGACCGGGACGCCGCACTTCGGGCAGGATCGGGCTGACGGATGGGCGCTCATACACTCCCTACCTGAGGAAAGCGTGCGGCGACATTACCAGGACCGGCAAAGATGCCCAGTGAACGCTCGCCGCTCCGGAGAAGCGGGTTGGCACCCTGCCCGACAACCAAACCTTAATCTTAATCTCCCCCTCCTCGCCCCCCCCAGCTCCCACGCGGAATGGAAGCTCCGAACAGGACCCAACCCATCGCACCCGCCACAAGGCAGCGCTCGAAGAGGTGTGACTGCGGGTTCGATGACGGGTACGAGTACCGCCCTTCGGGCTGAGTACGAGTACGGAGGATGGAGAAAAGATGCCGAGCGATGGATTGCGGACTCGCGGAGCTCGTCCCTGCGATTCGCAGCCTCCTCACCCACAACTCCGGGATGCACCGGCCGTTGCCTGCCCGCTTGATCTTTGGTGGGCGGAAGGGGACCCTTGACCTTCGATGGTCTCGTCGAATGCCCTCCAATCATGAAAGCTCTCCTCCGCTCCAGTCTCCTGCTCATCGCCCTCCTTGCGGCGCCAGTGGCCGGCCTATCCCAGGGAAGTCCAGACGTTGAAGCCCGATTCGTCGCCTTGCTGACCAACGCCACGCTCAAGGGAACCTGGGCGCCCCTGCAATCGAATCAACCGGGTGCCTCGCGCCAGGACGACGGTTACCGTATTGCACGCGTCACCAAGAAGGACGGAGACCAATGGTCCCTCGTCTACCTCGTGACCTATCAGGGCAGGGAGATCGAGTATCCGATGCCCGTCACCGTAAAATTCGCAGGCGACACGGCGGTGCTCATTCTCGACAACGTCCGGGCCGGTCGCGGCAACGCCAACTGGTCGGCACGGGTGATGTTCCACGAGAATGTCTATACCGGGCGTTGGTGGGAGACGGACAACAAGGAGAACGGCGGCACCATCGAAGGCGTCGTCACGCACGCCCCGTGAGGCGTTGACCCGTTGGGGATCCCTGCGACGCCGCCATGCGCCCCCGCCTCGATCCAGGCGCGTTGCCTCCCGTTCCCTTCCAGTTTGTCCGGTCCCGTCCGGTCCCTACCGCACCCACGCCTCGATCCGGGTCGGTTCGCCCACGGGCAGGGTCACCGTCGTGGCCACCTCCGGCGGATTCGCGCTTCCATTGAGCACCAGGTTGTAGGTGGTCGAGGCGGTGTGCTCGGGATTCACCACCAGCGTCACGGGCACGTTCCCGCTGAACCCCTGTCCCCGCAGTCGAACGGTCTGCGTCGTCGGTGAGCCGGCCGGCAACTCGACGGTCACGCCCGATGGTGCCCCGACGGCGATTGTCTGCCCGGCCGCTTCGACAATGTGCAGGCTGGGCGGATTGACCGGGAACACGAACATGCGCGTGCCCCGTGTCGAACGACCGAACAGGCGCAGGTTGCGGAAGGCGTCCCACGCCGTGCAGTCGATCCGGATCCGGCCCGTGCCGGCCCCGGAGCCCCCCTGCACATCGATGGATCCGTTGCCGCCGCCCGTCGGTGCCACCAACCGGACCGCCCCCCCGCTGCCCGACCCGCCCGCACCGGAGAATCCGCCCATGGCCCGGATGTTGCCATTGACGGTGATCCGGGTGGCGGACGCGATCAGCAGCGCGCCGCCCCCACCCCCGCCGCCCGCCCCGGGATTCCCATTGGAACCGGCCCCGCCGGAGCCCCCGATCATCGGGAGGATAAGGACGTTGCCGTACACGTTGGTGTTGGATCCTGCCGCAGTCGCATGGGCGGCGTTGTTGAGTTGAGTGGCGTTCACTCCGCGCCCGGGACCATTGCCATCCCCCCCGCGGTTGGCCGGAGCGCTGTCGCCAAAGCCGCCAAAGCCGCCATCGAAGCCGCCCGGCCCTCCCACCCCGGGAATGGCCCCGCTGGCGGCTGCCCCGGTGATGTCGATGTTGCCGCTGATGGTCACGTCCCCGGTGGCCAGCAGAAAGATCGGCGTGTTCAGGGGATTGGGGGCGAACCGCAGGGTGACGCCGCCGGCCACGGAGATGGTGGTGCAGTGGAAGACGCCATCGGGCGGCACTTCGAGAGTCGTGTTCGCTGTGATGGTCATCGGCCCGTAGGATCCGTTGCTGCCGGGTGTGAACGCCGCCACCCGCCCGCCGCACAGGCTCAGGACAAGCGCCGCCACCCAGGCACCGGCACGGCCAACCGGCATTCGTCTCGTGTTCATGCTCGCGTCTCCTCGTTTCATGGCTGTCTTAAAGGTCAGGGTCTCAGAACTCTCAAAATCACCGGCGGTCGTCCGCGCCAAGGCCCCGGCGCCATCTCCTCCGCATCCGACCCGCGCAGGACGGTGACTTCCGGTCGCGCCACCCACGGCCCGGGCGCCGCTTCCTCGGCATCCGACCCCCGCAGAACCGTCACCTCCGGTCGCGCGATCCACGGCCCGGGCGGGGCCAGTTCGGTATCGGGTTCGACCAACACGCTTACCGGTGGCCTTCCGACAACGGGCCCGGGGTGGGGCGGCAGGATCTCCTGCGGGTCCTCGGCCAGCACCTCGACCCGGGGAAAGGCCCGCACCAGGTACGACGGAAAAGAGTTCGGATCCCGGGGATCGGTGCCCTCGTTGACCTCCACTTCGTCCACCCACCCGTCGCCGTCGGTGTCTTCCTCGAAGGGATTCGTTCCCGCCAGCCCCTCCTCGGAATTCGTCAGGCCATCGCCATCCGCATCACCGTCCGGCCCGCCGGGCGCGATCCAGAAGGACACCCGAACCGGTTCCTCCTGCATGTTGCCCGCGATGTCGCGGACCTCCCACACCTCGAAACGATAGCGCCCGATCGGCAGCGGTTCGGCAAACTCGATCGTGGCCGCCCACGCCGTCGGCGAGTACCCCACCGTTCCCGCCGTCACCAGGCGGTCATCGTCGGTTCCAAACTGAAGGTCCGGCCCGGCCGAGATCAGCCGGACCCGGGACGCGGTCAGCGAGGTGAAGTCGAGGGGCTCGCTGAACCGCGCCCACAGCGTCTGGACCGTCTCGGGCACGCCGCCATCGGGCGGGAACGAACCCACTGCGCGGGGCGGGGTCCGGTCGGGAAGCAGGGCGACATTCCATTCGTCGGACCACGTCGCGTTGCCCGCCGTGTCCACGGCACGGGCCCGGAAGCGGAACGTGTCCACGCCGGCCGACGGAGCCGGGGCCGTGAAGGTGTACACGAACGGCCAGGCCCTCGACACCGCCACCAGCCGTCCGTCCACATGAAACTCGACCTCCCGCACGAAGATGTCGTCGTTGGCCACCGCTGTGATCCGACCGCGCTGCCCCGCCTCGATGCCCGGTGGATCCAGCGAAAAGTCGGCCTCCAATACAAGGGTCGGAGCCACCGATCCGGTGTCGGCCGGGACGAAATGAATGACCTGCAGTCCCGCTGCCCCGTCGGCCAGGTACGCAACGCCCCGATCCACCACCAGGGCATGACTCACCCCCGGCGTGGGAAAGCTGCCCAGGAAGGTCAGTTCCGTTCCGTCCCCGCCCATCCCGTACATCGAGACGTCCTGGGAAGCCGTGCCCACGGGATCGAGGCCGTCGGCCGCGATGGCAAGGTCAGGCAGCACCGGCAGGAACTGTTTCCATCCGCGCTGCGGCGTGTTCCGCCTCGCCAGCAGCGCCGGAGCCGCGGGATTGCGGAGATCGAAGACCGCCACGCCTTCCGGATAGGCCCCGTACGCCAGTCCAAGACTCGGCCGGATCCGCAGGCGCCGTTCGGCGGTCCCTGCGCCCACCCCGCCGCTCGCCGAGGCCACCCAACGAAAATCGCCATTCCTCCCGGTCAACACGTGCAGCGTTCCGGCCGCCCATGCGAGCACCCAGTCGCCGTGATGGATGACGTCCTCGACCCGCGCTCCTCCCGGCAGGGCAACCCTTCCCCATTCCACCCCGGCCAGCAGATCGTTCGCCGTGACCTGCCCGTTGATGAGCCCGGCATACGCGGTGTTGTCCGCGGCGGTGACGGCCCGCGTCTCGGCGCCCTGGGGAACCCGCGCATAAATCCTCGGCAGCGTCGGGTCAATCAGGTCGAGCAGCACCAGTTCGTTCCCTGCCGCCGCCGCCCCCCGGGTGCCGTCGATCGCCACCGCCCGGGTGGTTCCGCCCAGCGCGAACTGGGCCGCCACCGTGGGTCGCAACGGGTCCGTGACCTCCACCACCGACACCCCGGCCGCACTTCCGGCCACCAGCAGCGTGTTTCCCGACAACGCCAGATCCACGGCCGTCCCGGGCAGGGACAGGGACGCCACCACGCCGTTGAAGCGCGGTCGCCCGTCCAGCGGATCGGTCCCGTTCTTCAATTCCTCAAGGTCGGACACCCCGTCGCCATCCGAGTCCGCCAGGTCATCCCGCGTCCCCAGCACAAACTCCGCCACCGCCGGGATCCCGTCGCCGTCCAGGTCCACCGCGGGCATTTCCAGAGCCTCGCCGTAGGGAATCCGGGTGACCCGGCCCGCCCGCTCACTGACGAACTCGGCTTCGTGATAGATCAGTGCCGGGCCAAGCAGCAGCCGGATGCGGTACGGCGCGTTGGCCCGCAGCACGATGCCGTTGAGGTAACCCCGCGGCTCGGTCCGGCCCCGCCGCACCAGCCCGGTCTCGAGATCCTCCAGCGCGTAATACCCCTCCACCGGCGGATACACCGCGTCGGCATGGAACGACTGGAGGACCCGTTGCTGGAAGGTCCGATGCTGGTCCGCGTAGTAGGCCTCGGGCGAACGGTTCCCGTACAGGGCATCCAATTGCCGCGCCACCGCCTCCGCAGCCGCCTGGTCCGGCAACGTCAGTTCCTCGAAGGTCGGCGCCCGATCCAGGATCGCCACCAACTGGTCCCACAAGGCCTCCTGCATCTCGATCTCATCCAGAATCCGCAACGCCGCCTCCACCACGGGATCCGCCAACTCCGCCCCGCCCTGACGCAGCCGGCCATGCAGCAACCGGGCGAACCCCCCGCCGCCCAGCACGCACGGGTCCCACCGGTCCCGGCAGCGGTTCCCGGAATCCTTGCAGTCCTTCGCGCAGCGCGCCGCCTTCTGGCACTCGTAACCCGCGCGTCCCACCTTGAACCAGCTCGTGATGGGCCCGCTGCTGCCGCACTTCTGGTAACACTTCATCGCGCACTCGGCGGCCTTCGACAGGCACTCCTGCTGGCTCCTCTTCGCCTCGCCGGGATCGTCCGGACACCCGTCGTCATCGTCCCGGCACTCCGAGGTGCCCGGTGCCAGAATTCCGGGCGGACTGCACGGCGGCGGGCCGCCGGGTCCCCCGCCTCCGCTCGATCCCGGCGAGGACCCGTGCCAGCCCGGCTGCCGGATTCCCACGCCCGGATCGGTCTCGGCGTACAACCCGTCCGCGGTCACCGTCATCGGCCCCTGCATCTCCCACCGGCCGGTGTCGTGATTGAAACTCCACAACGCCGTCTCCGCTCCCGGCGGAAGGCGCTCCCCCGTCACCGGGTCCGGCAGGTTCGGAAATCGCGCCGGCACCGGCCGGTCGAAGTTCTGCCCGCCCGTGGTCTGGATCGAGATGTCGAGCGCATGGGTCAACCCCGCCGGCAGCGGTTCCGGCAACCGGTCCGACGCCACCGGCGCCAGCCCGACACGCCCCCCGCGCGTTCCGTCGTCGCTGAACAGGCCGTTCGGCGGCACCACGATCTCGACCCCTTCCATGCCCGGCCACTCCGCCAGGACCGCCTCGGGAAACGTGACCCGCGTCTCCTCGACGGCGCTCACCGGACGAAGCGTTCCGGCGGCGACCTTCGGCAGGTAGAGGATCCCGGTCCCACCCGCCGGATTGTCCGGACGCCCCGCCACGGCCTCCCAAGCCTTCCCCAGCAGCGGATAGTACGCGCCGTCCGGCCAGTCGCTCGCTGTCGCCGTCCTCCCGTCGATGTTGACGAAGAACCGCCCCACCGGCGATGGATCGAGTCGAAATCGCCCCTCCGCGTCGGTCACCGTCCGCAACGCCTCCTCCTGGCCGTCCACCGTGATGGTCACACCCGGCAACGGCACGTCCACTCCGCCCGGTCCCGGTTCGGATGCCAGGACCCGCCCGATCACCGCCGTGTTCGCCAGCGGCGCCGAGTTCGCCGTCTCGAATCGCAACCACAACTGCCCCCCCGGAAAGCCGTCCCCATCCGGATCCACCGGCCGCCCGGATTCGTCCATCAATCCGTCCCCGTCGAACCGGACCCAGACCCGGGCTCCGGGTGGCAGCCGCTCCAGGTAGTACAGGGTCACCCGGCGCCGGTCACCGGACAGTTCAGCGCGAGCGAGCAACGTCCGGCCCAGCGCCTCCGCCACCACCCGCTGCGACCCCAGGACCGTCCCTGCCGCCAGCGGCTTCGAGAGTTGAAACACCGTCTCGCGCGTGACAGAGACCGAAGTCTCCCCCCCCGCTGGCGATGTCTCGACCACCGTCGTCATCGGCCCCGCCGCGTCCCGCAACCGCAATCGAAAGTACTGCGCTTCCGAGACAATCGGAACCTCGACCGCCCATCGCGAGCCCTCCAGGACCGGCACCCGCGTCTCGGTCTCCCAACCCAGCCCTCCCCCCACTCCCCCCGACCGCTCCAGGGCGTAGCCGCCGGCAGGATCCTCCCAGACCAGTCGAATGGCCCCTCCGGGCATCAGGGAGACATCCAGCCTCGGTTGCGCCCCCGCATCGAGCCCCATCGCCAGCATCGCCAGCGCGGTCAGCCTCCGCGCCCATCGCCATCGGGCATCCATGATTGCGCGCATCTAGATGGGAGCGCGTGCGTCGGACAAACCAAAAATTCCGGAATTTCTCGAACCCCGTGCATCCCGGAGTCGTGGGAAAAGGGATCGGTTGTTGAGCGTCCCCTCCTTCGACAGAATGGACGCCGCACTGCCCCCCGGGATGGCCCCGCGGCGCACTCTTCTCATGAATCACTGGCTCGTGAAACAGGAACCCGCCGATTACGCATGGACTGCCTTCGTCGCCGACGGCCGCACGGCCTGGACCGGCGTCCGCAATTTTCAGGCCCGCAATCACCTCCGTGCCATGCGGGAAGGTGACCAGGTGGCCTACTACCACAGCGGGGAGGGCAGGGAGGTGGTCGGTATCGCCTCGGTCGTCCGCGAGGCCTATCCCGATCCCACCGCCACCGAGGGCGACTGGTCCTGCGTCGATCTGAAGGCAGGCGAACCCCTCCCATACCCCGTTCCCCTCGCCGCCATTCGCGACGACGCGAACCTCCGGGAACTCGCCCTGGTCCGGCAATCCCGCCTCTCGGTCATGCCGGTCTCCCCGGCCCAGTGGAAACGCCTCCTCGAACTCGGCCGACAGGGTCAGCCGCCCGTCCCGGACGCCCCCGCCGGTTCCGGCGGAGGCAGGCGACCGCGACCACGGTAAGTGGCGAGGAAATAGCCCAGCACCACCGCGACGCTTCCCGCCAAGCCCAGCCAGAACTGCGTCCAACGCACTCCCGACGGCCCGTCGCACACGGCAAACCATGCCCCGGAGCCCAGATAACCGATCAGGTTCCCGCCGCCCAACGCGAGCAGCGACAACAGCGCCTGGGCCCGGGCCCGCCAGGCCGGGTCCACCCGTTCGTTCAGGTAGATCGGCACCGTGACGAAGAAAAGCGTGAAGGCCAGTCCGTGCAGCGACACCCCGGCCATGAGGAGAACCCGGTCGTCCGCCGCGTACAGCAGGTACCGCAGCAGCGCGAACACCAACCCGCACGCGAAGATCCACTTCAACCGCCAGCGGGTGATCAACACCCCAAGCCCCAGCATCGCCAGGATCTCCGTGACCTGGCCCACACTCATCCACGCCGACGTCCGTTCCAACCCCAACGCCAGCATGTGCGGCGGCGTGTACGGATAGAACGCCGCCAGCGGGACCGCCACCAGAAAGGCCGTCACCAGCACCACCCGGTGGTCCGGGTTCCGCAACAGCGCCAGCGCGTCCAGACCCAGCCGCTGCCGCACCGTCAACGGCCCCGAAGTCCCCACCGGCTTCACCCCCGGAACCGCCAGCGAGAAACCCGCCAGAACCACCCAGGTCAGGGCGCTCGCGTAGGCTGACAACGTCGAGGCATCCGCCCGCAAGGCGCTGATCCACCAGCACCCTGCCATCCAGCCCAGCGTTCCCATGGCCCGCAACGGCCCAAACTCCCGCCGCGCATCGCGCAACCGCGCCAGGACAATGGTGGTGGACAGCCCCCACGACGGCGCCGCCGCCAGCGCATGCAACTGGATCCACAGCAACACCACCCCTGCCGACCATCCCCGCTCAATCGCCACCGCCACCATCGCCATCAACGCCGCCGTCGCCACCGACAACCACCGCAACACTCCGATTGGCGTGGCGTGCCGGTCGGCGATGGCTCCGAAAATCAGCGGGGACACCAGCGCCGCCACCGCCGACGTCGCGAACGCATACGGCTTGATCCCCGACAACCCGTGCGCATCGAGCACCGGGCTCATCGGCACAAACCACATCCCCAACGCCATCCCGTGCAGGAAGAACAGCGCCCCCAATTGACCCCGGCTCGACCACCAGCTGGCGTCCCTCACAACGGACTCCATGAGGCGCCTTCCCCCGCCGTCGTGACCCACACCCGCAGGTCACGGCCGGTTCCCCTTCGGTAGCCGTCGCTCATGGCCTCCCGAAACGCCTCCACCGATCCCGCCTCGACCAGGTTCACCGTGCTGCCGCCAAACCCGCCCCCGGTCATGCGTGCCCCCACGGTCCCGGGTGCCATCCCCGCCAGTTCCACCAGCAGGTCCAGCTCCTCACAACTCACCTCGTAGTCGTCCCGCAGGCTCCGGTGCGAGGCCTCCATCAGTTTCCCCATCCCGGTTCGGTCCCCCCGTTCGAGCGCCACTGCGAACGCCTCGACCCGCCCGTTTTCCCCCACGACGTGGCGGCATCGGCGCCGGATCGTTGCGGGCAAGGCCTCCGCCCCTTCCGCCCACCGCTCCAACGTCACGTCCCGCAACGCCCGGATCTCCGGCCAGCGTGCGCGCAACCGTTCCACACCTTCCTCGCATTCCGCCCGGCGCCGGTTGTACTCGCCCCCGGCCAACTGATGCCGCACGCCGCTGTCGCAGATCGCCAGCCGCAGCTCCCCCGGAATCGGCAGGTGCCGGAACGCCAGCGACCGGCAATCCAGCAACAGGGCCGTCCCTGCCCGCGCATGCACCGATACGAAAGGGTCCATCACCCCACATTGCGTCCCCGCATATTCCCGTTCAGCCCGCTGTCCCGCCAGCGCCAGCCGCACCCCGTCCCAGGTCAACCCCGCCGTCGCCAGCAACGCCACCCCCACACTCATGGTCAGCGCCGCCGAGGAACTCAATCCCGCCCCCTCCGGCACCGTCCCGGACACCCTCAGATCCGCCCCCCGCAATCGATACCCGTCAGCCTCGATCGCCGCGGCGATGCCCCGCACATAGTCGCTCCAGTGCCCCTGCCGGGGAGCACCGGGCGCGTCGAGTTCGAACTCCACCGACTCCCCGGGATTGGCCGCCTGCACCCGCACCCGCCGGTCGTCCCGCGCCGCCGCCGCCGTCCAAGTGGCCTCGTCCAGCGCTGCCGGCAGGACCAGCCCGTCATTATAATCCGTGTGTTCCCCGATGAGATTGACCCGTCCCGGCGCGCGGCTCACGCCGCCAGGCTCCCGGCCGTACACCTGCCGGAACCCCGCCACCACCGTCGTTCCATTCACCGCGCCACCCTGCCCGGGCCCCGCCCCCGACGCAACGGGACAGACGCAACCAGGAGACTTGCTATTTGGCAGGCACGCTGTTGTTGACCAAAAAGCATGTTACAAGTCAGGCTTTTCCTCATTGACACCAATTCCCCGGCCGATACCCCCCGCAATTCCACTCGCCCGGCCCTTGGGGATGACCTGATCGCAGGTGGTCAATAATACATTTCCGAATCAATGAGGCAGGCATATAAGATGTTGACTCCGAAACTAAAAAATCCTCCGGCGTCGTATTGTTGACATCAAGACCCGCCCGATGTCCCCCAGCAGTTCTCATTTTGAGAGGGCGGCCTGAGCGCGAGGGTGATGGAAACGTAGCGTGATCGACGGGGAGAGCCCTGGGGGAGGGCAGAAGGGAGATTCGGGCAAAGCCTGAGCCCCGCGGACCGAAGGGCCGCGTTGCGGGAGGATCTCCCGGTCAGGCTTTCTTCGCGTACGGCCCCAGTTCGAGACCCCGCATCATGAAGTCCAAGAGCTCGCTCCAGCCGGGAAAGTGGATGTAGCGGGTTGAACCACCAAGCTTGGCTTGGCGCTTTCCGGAAATCGCGGAGTCGGTTAGCACGCGCTCGGTTCGGTGGGGAACCGTCACGGTGTCGATCGTCGTGGTGCGGGCAGGGTTCCTTCTTGCGGGCGGTTGGACGAATGCACAGGTTCTACTCCGGTTCAGGACGCACAGATCGGTCGAGTGCGGACCGTGGCCATGGCTATTGGGTACAAGTGTCTATGAACGCAAGGCGTGGTGGCGGGCGTGTGGCCGGGTGGATTGCGGGTTTTCTCTCATGGTTCCTGTTCTGGGCGGGGGGAGTGTATGGGGCCGAGGCGGATCCCGCGTCCCGGGTGTCCGTCACGCCCCAGCCGGATTGGGTTCGGACATTGGATGATGTCGCGATGCAGTCGGCTGGGGAGAGCGGCACCCGTTGGCAGGGGGAAGGCTCGCGGTATCGCATCTTGGAGAGACAGGATTACGCGGACCGTGGCGAGCGGTTTTTCCGATCGTTCGTGTCCATCGAGAACGAGTCGGGTCTTGAGGACACGGGGAATCTGACGTTCCCGTTCAATCCGGCGCACGAGGAGCTTCTTCTGCATCAGGTTCGGATCTGGCGGCGGGGTGAGCCGATGGACGTCCTCGATGCCGGGCGGATCCGGGTGCATCAGTCGGAGGACCAACTGCGGGACCAGATGCTCACGGGGACAAGCGTGGCGGTGTACCTGGTGGAGGGGTTGAGCGTGGGGGACGGTTTGGAGACCCGATACACGATTCGGGGGCGGAATCCATCGATGGACGGGCATTATTGGGCCGAGATCCGGATTTCCGGCGTTTCGCGGACCGACCGAAGGCGGATCCGGATGGTGTGGGATTCGGGACGGACCGTGCAGATGCGTGCGCGCGGTCATGTTCCCGAACCGGAAATTCAGCGGGACAACGGGCGAACGGTTTACCTGTGGGACCTGACGGATGTCCCGGGTGTGACGTACGAGGAATGGATGCCGTCGGGGTATGAGCCGTCGGCACGGATTGAGTTCAGTGATTTCTCGGAATGGCGGGAGGTGGTTGCCTGGGCGATCCGGGCTTACGGACTTGTGGAAGCGCCGCTGCCGGCGTCCTTGGAAGCCAGGATTTCAGAGTGGTCGGATGCGGGGGGGTCGGGGGAGGAACGGATTCTGCGGGCGCTGGAGTTCATCCAGGACGAGATCCGTTACACCTCGGTTGCGATCGGGCCGCAGGCATTCGAGCCCTCGCCTCCGGGGGAGGTGTTCGAGCGTCGGTTTGGTGACTGCAAGGACAAGTCCGTACTCTTGTGTTCGATTTTGAGGCGATGGGGTTATGACGCGGTTCCCGCGCTGGTGCACAGCGAGTCCGGAGGAGGATTGCCCTCCCGGCTGCCCACGCCGTTTGTGTTCGATCACGTGATTGTCCGGTTGGAGTTGGACGGACAGGTGATCTGGCTGGACCCGACGCGTTCGCACCAGGGAGGGAGTCTGGCGGAACGCGCGCTGGACGCGTTCGGGTGGGCGTTGCCGATCCGCGACGGCGTGACGGAATTGGAGCCGGTGTCTGTTCCGGTGCGAGCGGGCGTTTCGGAGTGGCTGATGACACGGTTCGACGTGAGCGATTACGGCGCCGCGGCGCGAATGACGGTGATGTCGGTGTTCCGGGGTGCGGAGGCGGATCGGATGCGGCGCCAGCTTGCGCGTCGGGACTGGGGGGAAATCGCGAAGGAGTACGAGATTTTTTACGCGGAGTATTATCCCGGGATCCGGGATGCGGAACCGCTGGACGTTGTGGACGACCGGCGGACGAACGAGTTGAGGTTGAAGGAACGGTATTGGGTGGAGGATCTGTGGGAAGCGGACGGGGACTCGGGCCGGGAGATGGCGACCTTCATGCCGGACCTGATGATTCATGCGCTGCGCGAGTCCGGATCGCGCCGTCGAACCGCGCCGCTGGCTTTGAAGCATCCACAGCATCTGCTTCAGGAGATCGAGGTGCATCTGCCCGACGGGGGGTGGGACGAGCTTGCCGGGATGGAAGAGGAGGTGGTTCATGACACGTTTCGATTCCGGTTCCGCCGGGTGCCGGCGGATACGAGAATGCGGTTCGAGTACGAACTCGAATCCCGTGCGGGTGAGATCGCGCCGGGGGCGTTGCAGGGCTATCTGCGGAAGGTGCGGGAGGTGCAGGATCTCTTGGGCGACACGCTGTACCAGCCTGGGTCAGGGGGGGAGGGCGGGTGGTTCGCGAACTTGAACGGTTACATGGCGGCATGGGTGATGTTGAATTTTCTCCTCGCCGTGGCGGCGGTCGGCATCGCGGCGATCGTCCTGCACCAACGACCGCCGCCTTTGCCGGGGCCCGGTTCGGGGGATCCCCGATGGAGCGGCATTGGGGGCTGGTTGATTCTGCTGGGGATCGGGGTTTGCATTTCGCCGCTGGTGCGATTGCACGGGCTCTGGGGTGCGAGGGAGGGCTTCTTTTCGATGGAAGTCTGGAGGGCGGTGACGACGCCGGGAAGCGAGGCATATCATCCGGCGTTCGGTGCGCTCCTGGTATTCGAGGTCACGATCAATACGTGGCTGCTGAGCCTGAATCTCCTGGCGATCACCCTGTTCTTCCGGCGGCATCGAGTGTTCCCGGCCGTGATGATGACGCTCCTGATCGGGAACGCGCTGTTCCTGGGAATCGACGAGGTCTGGGGAAACACGATTCCGTCGGTGGCGGAGAACGCCGACACCGCCTCGAAGCGGGACCTGATCAGAGCGGGGGTTGCCGCGGTGATCTGGACGACCTATCTGCTCCGTTCCCGGCGGGTGACCGCCACATTTGTGCGATAATCCGAGGCGTAGGGGGCGCCGAGAGTTTGTCGGTTACGGGTTCGCGAAGCGAATCGCGCGTCGCGTACGATTCCCCGGGGAGTCAAAAGGAAAAGGTATCGGTTCTCACTCTTGCCGGAAGCGGTTTGACGGCAAGGTCCGGTGACGCGTGGGGAGGCGTCGGCCCGATGTGTCGGCGAAGCGCGGTTGCGGTCGAAACCTGGCGTGTCTGCCGAAGGGTCGGGGATCGAGACGAGGGAGAGTTCGGGCGCGGCGGGGGCGGCTCCAAGCCGGGCGGAGTGGGGCAGTAGTGAGAACCGACCCCTTCGGCGCGATACGGCGGCAGGTGGGGATTGCGGGACACTACTCGAGGGGTTGGAGGAGGAGTTCGCCGAGATCGAGCACCGACGGTTCGGTGAATTCGGGGATGAGGACGGGCAACCTTATATGGCCGGGCTTATTATAGTGGAACGGTCAATGCAATGCGGTTCCTTCCACTGTTCTGTTCTCCCTGTCCCGTCGGACCGGGTATCCCATCGGCGGAATGGCGAATGCCAACCCGCCCCCACACCCTCCGCTCCGCAGAACCCCAAATCCCCATAGGAAATCAACCATCCTCACGCCCAACCGTTCGCCAGGGATTCGAGGTCCCTTCGGAGCACCCGGTGCAGGTTTGCCAACCGGACCGTCACGCCGAATAGTCGCCCACGTTTCGCGTGCCATGCAGATGCCAATCCGACGCCTCCTCGCCCTCGCCGTGCCCTTGGCACTCCTTGTCCATGCGCCCGGCGCTCATCCTGCCACGGATGCCGCCGACGCCGCCCCGCCCGATGCTTGGTCCTCCTTTCGCGGCACCCCTTCCCTCCGCGGCGTCACCCGGGCCACTCTCCCCGATGCCCCCCGGCTCCTGTGGTCCTTCACCACCGGCGGCCCGGTGAAATCCACCGCCGCTATCGTGGATGGCCTCGCCGTGCTGGGATCGGACGATGGCCATGTGTACGCCCTGCGAATGGCCGACGGCACCAAGGCCTGGTCGTTCCAGACGGATGGCCCCGTGCTTTCCTCCCCCCTCATCCGGGACGGGCGGATCTTCGTCGGATCCGCCGGCACCAACTTCTACGCCCTCGAACTCGCCACTGGAAAGGAAGTCTGGCGCCACGGCATCGACGCCGAAATCAAGAGCAGCGCCAGTCCGTTTGCGGCCCCGGACGGCAAGGGCACCTGGCTCGTCTTTGGCGGCTACGACAACCGCCTTCATTGCCTCGACGCCGCCACAGGCCGTTCCAACTGGGTCTATGAAACGGGCAACTACGTCCACGGCGTCCCCGCCGTCGGCGACGGCGTGACCGCCTTCGGCGGCTGCGATGCCATCGTGCATGTGGTCAACCTTGCCGACGGTACGCTGGCCCGGGAAATCGACGGGGGCGCCTACATCATCGGGTCCGCTGCGATTGTGGACGGCTTCGCCTACGTGGGTCAGTACGGCAACGAGTTCCTTGCCATTGACCTCGCCAAGGGAGAGGTCGCGTGGCGCTATCGCGACCGCAACTTCCCCTACGGAGCCTCGCCCGCCGTCACCGACCAGCTCGTGATCTTCGGCGGACGCGACCGGCGGATCCACGCGGTGGACCGTGCCACCGGCAAGGCCCGCTGGACCTTCGGCACCCGCGGAAGGGTGGAGAGTTCGCCCGTGGTTGCCGGCAACCGGGTCATTGTCGGCTCCGATGACGGACGCATTTACCTCCTCGACCTCGACGACGGACGCGAACGCTGGAGCTACGAGGTCGGTCAGGCGGTGCAGAGTTCCCCGGCCGTCGTCCAGGACCGCTTCGTCATCGGCGCCGACGACGGCGTCGTGTACGCCTTCGGGCGTTAGGTATTGCCGACATCGAACTCCCGTCTCGACACCCCTGCCGATTCCGACTACGCCCACCGGCGCATCATGAGCGCCGGAGGAGACAAACTCGCTGTCCGAATCCTGACCGGACTGGTCATTGGTGCGGTGTTGGGCGCCGCCGTGGTCCTCACCGGTTCCGAGGCCTTCATCGAGAATGCCCGCACCGTGGCGGTCCAGTTCTGCGACCCGATCGGCCGGATCTTCCTTGGCCTCCTGTTCTTCGTGGTGATCCCGCTGGTGTTCGCATCGCTCACCCTTGGCGTGGTCCAACTCGGCCGCCTCGACCGCCTCGGCCCCCTGGCCGGAAGGACCTTCGCGCTGTTCGGTCTCAACATGGCCATCGGGGTCACCATCGGTCTGGTGGTGATGAACACGGTCCGACCCGGTGGCCGGATCGACGACGCCACCCGCGACCGCCTCATGGAGGAATTTCAAACGGGCGCCAGCGAGGCCCGGGTGCGCTCCGAGACCGGGCCCGGCATGAGCTTCAGCACCCTGGTCGATATGTTCTTCCCACGGAACCTCGCCAAGGCGGTGGTCGAGTTCCAGATGCTCCCGCTGATCGCCTTTGCCCTGATCCTCGGGGTGGCCGGCACCCAGTTGCCCGAGGAGGAACGCAACGGCATCAAACGCGCCATGCAGGTGGTCTGCGACCTGATGACGCGAATCGTCCATTACGCCCTGCTGCTGGCCCCGTTCGCCGTGGCCGCCATGGTCTTCAGCGTAGCCGTCAAACTCGGCATCGAGTTCTTCGTCGGCAAGCTTCTCGTCTTCGTCCTCTGTGTCCTGGGCGGCATCGCCATCCACCTGTTCGGCACCATGTCGCTGCTGGTGACCCTCCTCGGCCGCCGTTCGCTCCGGGAGTTCTTCCCGGCGGTCACCACGGTGCTGGTCACCGCCTTTTCCACCAGCTCCAGCAGCGCCACCCTCCCGACCAGTATTCGCATCGCCCGGGAACGCCTCGGCGTTTCCCCCAGCACGGCCGGATTCGTCCTCCCCCTCGGCGCCACCATGAACATGAGCGGCACCGCGCTCTACGAGGGCTGTGTCGTGTTGTTCGTGGCCCAGGTCTTTGGTGGGATGATGCCCATCCCCCAGCAGATCGTGCTCGTGCTCCTGGCCGTCCTGAGTTCCGTCGCGGTCGCCGGCATTCCCGGCGGATCGCTCCCGCTCATTGTCGGACTTCTCATCAACTTCGGCCTTCCCCCCGAGGGCATCGCCCTGGTCATCGGCGTCGATCGCATCCTCGACATGGCCCGTACCGCCCTGAACGTTACCGCCGACGTGGTCACCGCCGTCATCGTGGACCGCTCGGTGCAAGCCGATCCCGGACCCTCATGACGGGTCGCCCCCGGCGGCACAGGCGCCCCGGATACCATCCGCCTTCCTCCCGATCGCGGCCCTCCGCCCGGCGTCCAGACGCTCCAGGTTCCGCAAGGCCATCGCCATCCGCGGGTTTCGTGTCAGCGCGTCCCGGTGCCTCGACAGGAAATCCCAGTACAGCGTGGTAAAGGGACACGCCCGCTCCCCGGTGGCTTGGGCCGGATCGAACCGGCAGGACGCGCAATAGTTGCTCATCCGCTGAAGGTATTTCCCGGAGGCCACGTACGGTTTCGAGGCCATCAGTCCCCCGTCGGCGAACTGCGACATCCCCAGGGTGTTCGGCAGTTCCACCCATTCGACCGCGTCGACATAGACCGCGAGATACCATTCGTGCACGGCACGCGGACGCACCCCCAGCAGCAAGGCAAACAAACCGGTCACCATCAACCGCTGAATGTGATGCGCGTACCCATACTCGAGGGTCTGCCCGATGGCTTCCTTCAGGCAGTTCATGCCCGTCTCGCCCGTCCAGTAGAACCGGGGCAGCGGTTGATCTGCACCCAGGTGGTTCCGATCGGCGTACCCGGGCATGAACCGCCAGTAAATCCCCCGTACATACTCCCGCCACCCGAGCACCTGCCGGATGAAGCCCTCCGCCGAGGCCAGCGGCACCCGTCCCTCGCGCCAGGCCCGCTCCACCGCCGCCACCACCTCCCTCGGATCGAGCAGCTTGAGATTCATGGCCGCCGAAAGCCGGGAATGGAACAACCAGGCGGATGACCCGCCATCGAATCCCGGCAGGCCGTCCCGACACCCCGCCCACATGGCATCCTGGTGCCGCCCAAACCGGTCGAGCCGGTGCCGTACGAAATCCTCCAAAGCCGCCCGCGCCTCGGTCGGCGTCACCGGCCAGTCGAACCGCGCCAACCGTCCCGGGTGCCCCGGAAAGCGCCGGTTCACCAACTCCAGGACCTGCCGGGTCACGGCATCCTGCGCGAACCCCCGTGGCATCGGAACTTCCCCCGGCCCACCCTTCCCAAAGGCCTCCCGGTTCTCGTCATCGAAGTTCCAACGTCCGCCCTCCGGTTCGGCTCCATCCATCAGCACCCCGTGGCGGCGGCGCATCTCGCGGTAAAAGTATTCCATCCTCAACTGCCGCCGCCCCGCCGCGTGCTGCTCGAACTCCTCCCGGGTACTCAGGAAGTGCCGGTCATTCCGCACCTCAAGCGGCACCCCGGTCTCCCGTGCCACCTCCTCGAGATCTCGACGCACCCTCCATTCGCCAGGCTCAACCGTGATCAGCCGTTGCGGCCGCCACCGGTCCACCGCCTCCCGCAGGGCCAGCCCCAGCGTGTCCCGACCGTCCCCCGACTCCAGCTCCCGGTAGTGAACAGGAATACCCCGTTCCTTCAGGTCCTCCCGGAAATGCCGCATGGCGCTCAGGAACAGCGCGATCCTCGCCTTGTGCGACCAGACGTGCGTGCTCTCCCCGCTCACCTCGGCCATCCACACCGCGTCGCACCCCGCATCGAAACCGTCCCAGGCCGCGGACTTTGCGTCCAGTTGGTCGCCAAGGACCACGATCAGGTTCTTCACGTTCCCAAGGTCGGTCGCGGTTGAATCGAACTGAGTCCGCCGTCCACCGCCAGCACCTGACCCGTCACCCAGGATTGCTCCGACGACAGAAACCATCGGATGGCCCCCGCCACCTCGTCCGCTTCCCCGATCCGCCCCAATGGGTGAAGGGCCACGGACGCCTTCAGGGAGGCCTCGTGCCGCGTCAATGCGGCTGTCAGTGGTGTCCGGGTCAGCCCGGGCGCCACACAGTTCACCCGAATCCGATGCCGCGCATAAGTCGCAGCCGCCGATTTCGCCAGACCGACCACCCCGGCCTTGGCCGCGGCGATCGCCTCGTGATGGATCATCCCCCGGATGGCCACCGCCGATGCCATCAGCACGATCGAACCGCCGTCCCCACGCATCATGATCCGCACCGCAGCCCGGAGTACATGGAAGGAACTGGTCAGGTTGGTCGCCAGCACCGAGGCCCATTCGGCGTCCCCGGTCGTGTGCGCGGGCTTCAACAGCAGGGAGCCTGCCGCGTTCACGACCCCGTCGAGTCGTCCCCACCGGTCCGTCGCTTCCTCCAAAAACCGATCCACCTCCCCCGACTGCGTGGCATCCACCAATGCCCCGTGGGCCCCCAGTTCCGCAACCAGCGGATCCAGCCTGGACCGGTCCCGGGCGGCCAGACTCAATTGGTACCCGGCCGAAGCCAACTGCCGTGCCAGTGCGCCACCTATGCCGCCCGTAGCCCCGACGATCGCCACATGTCGATTCATAAAAGACCTCGTCGTTTCACCCCTTCTCCGCCTGCATCGCCTCTGCACCCACCTGCCGGCCAAACCCCTGCACCGTGCCGGGTATGGTCGTTTTGTCAATATTTTGTCTATTATATGGCGACTCCGGGGCATCCGGCATCTCCCGGGGTCTTGTTCGAATATATCTGACTTAATGCGAGGATGATGCAGGGCTGTTGCGGTTGGCTGTTGCGAGTTCGCTCTTTTGATGTCTAAGATTTGTTCGTGATAGGACACGACCCAATGTCGAGGGTTCGATCCACCTCAGGTGGGATTCGCAGGTGGATCTTCGACCCCGGACCATGAGCGCGACCCTCTTCGAATCCGAACTCTGGCTCCCGCGGCCGCGCCATGAGGTCTTCCCCTTCTTCGCCTCGGCTCGGAACCTGCAAACCCTCACTCCGCCCTGGCTCCATTTCGAGGTCCTCACCCCGGAGCCCATCCCCATGCACCCGGGTGCCCTCATCGACTACCGCATCCGGGTCCACGGCATTCCTCTGCGCTGGCGGACGGAGATCGCCGAATGGGAACCGCCGCATCGCTTCGTCGATGTCCAGCGCCGCGGTCCCTACACGCTGTGGCATCACACCCATGCCTTCGAGGAACGGGACGGAGGCACCCAGTGCCGGGATGTCGTCCGGTACCGGCCACGCGGAGGCTGGTTGATCGACAAGCTTTTCGTGCGGCGCGATGTCGAGCGAATCTTCGCCTACCGCCGCAAGCGCCTTCTCGCCCTGTTCGGGGAGGAAGCCGCAGAGGCGGTGACTCCAAGGGTTGCTGGACAGTCCTGCCGCAAGAAACGGAGATGCCCCGTGTGATCCGGTGCATTCCGGAGTTGTGGATGAGGAGGCGCGAATCGGAGGGACGAGCTCCGCGAGTCCTCAATCCAACGCTCCACACCGTTGCGGCCTCGTGGAACTCAGCCCTCCAAAGCGACGCTTAGCGGCGGTCGCGCCTCTCCCCGCACCTCCGGGATGCACGGCGTGTGAAGCCAACCTGGGAATTGCTGGTGACAGGTCCGGCCCATTCCTTATAGTGCCCGCCGCTTCCGGGCGACCCCATCGTCTAGAGGCCTAGGACACCGCCCTTTCACGGCAGTAACCGGGGTTCGAATCCCCGTGGGGTCGCCAATTTTCTCCCAGTCACTCCTGTTCACTTTCTCAACCGATCCCGGTTCGCCAGCGTTGCGGTTCAGATGTTCTCGGCGATGTGGATCGGCCCCTCGGCCGGGGCGGGCCATTCGGCACCGAGCGGCGCATCGTCCCGAGCCAGAACCCGGTAGCTCTTGATCTGCAACGAGACTTCGCAGTCGTCGGTCAAGCCGAGTTGGGCGTGCTCCTCCTTGGTCATGCGAGCCCGCACGATCAATCCGGAAGGCAGCTCGAATTCGACCCGCAACAGGATGCCCAGGAAGTAGGTGTGGCGGAGCGTCGCGCGGTGGGGGTAGTGCCGTACGTTTCGGGACACGGCCACAGCGTAGGGCCGGAATCCGATGCGCACCTGGGCGCCATTGGCGGCGTTGGGGACAGGGAACGCCAGTTCCCCGGCCCGTGCCTGACCGTCATGCACCACGCAATCGAGCACATTCATCACGCCGATGAACCGCGCTACGAACTCATTGGCGGGCTGCTCGTACACCTCGCGCGGCGAGCCGATCTGCTCCATCCGACCCCGCGAAAAGATGACGATCCGGTTGCTCACCTCCATCGCCTCCTCCTGATCATGGGTGACGAAGACCGTGGTGACGTTGAGTTCGTGGTGGAGGCGCACCAGCCATTCCCGCAATTCCTGCCGGATCTTGGCGTCCACCGCGCCGAACGGCTCATCGAGCAACAGCACCCCAGGCTTCGGAGCCAGGGCCCGGGCGATGGCCACCCGTTGCCGTTGCCCGCCCGAAAGCTGGTGGGGATAGCGCTTCCGAAGCCCGTTCAGATCGAACAGCTCCATCAACTCGCCAATCCGCTCCTCGATCTGGGCCTGACGCCACTTCTTGATCCGCAGACCAAACGCGATGTTGTCGAAGACCGACATGGTCTTGAACAAGGCGTAGTTCTGGAACACGAACCCGATGTTCCGTCGCTGCACCGGCAGATCGTTCACCCGCCGTCCCCGGATGAGGATGTCTCCCGATGTCGGCAATTCGAGCCCCGCAATCATGCGCAGCACCGTCGTCTTGCCTCCACCGCTCGGACCCAGCAGCGCCACCAGTTCGCCCTCCCCAACCGTGAAGGTCACGTCGTCCACGGCGACCACGTCGCCGAACCGCTTCGAGATCCGTTTCAGTTCGATGCTCATGACGACTCCGCCGTCGGCAGTTCCTCGGAGGCGGCCACCCGTTGAGCCTCCGCGAACTGCGCCTCCTGCTTCCATTCGAGGTAGCTCTTGATCGCCAGGGTGATCAGCGCGAGCACCGCCAGAAGACTCGCCACGGCAAACGCACCCACCGCGTTGTACTCGTGGTACAGCTTCTCCACCCGCAAGGGCATGGTGTCGGTCTGGCCCGTGATGTGTCCCGACACCACCGACACCGCCCCGAACTCGCCCATCGCCCGGGCATTGCAAAGGATGATCCCGTACAGCAACCCCCACTTCACCGACGGCAACGTCACCCGCCAGAAGGTCTGCCACCCGCTCGCCCCCAGGGTCATGGCGGCCTGCTCCTGCTCCGTCCCGGTGGCCTGCATCACCGGAATCAACTCCCGCGCCACGAAGGGAAAGGTGATGAACAGCGTGGCCAGCACGATCCCCGGCACCGCGAAGACGATCTGGATGTCCCGCTCCATCAGCCATTCCCCGAAAATCCCCTGCAGCCCGAACAGCACGACAAAGATCAGCCCCGCCACCACCGGTGACACCGAAAACGGCAGGTCGATCAGTGTGGTCAGGAACGCCTTGCCCCGAAATTCGAACTTGGCCACGCACCACGCCGCCGCCACCCCGAACACCACGTTCATCGGCACGCAAATTCCCGCCACCAACAACGTCAATCGCACCGCCGCCAGGGTGTCCGGATGTCGCAGCGCCTCGAAATAGACCCCCAGCCCCTTGCCGAACGCCTGTGCAAACACGTTCACCAGCGGCAACAGCAGAAACAGCGCCAGGAACAACCCCGCCACCCCGATCAACGCCCACTTCACCAGGGGCGTCTCCTCCGCGCCCCGCGCCGACTTGCTCGCCGATTCGATGCGGCGCCGTTGAATGTGCCCTGCCATGACTGGGTGTCGTTTCGGTTCAGGATTGGTACCGGCTGGCCCAACGCTCGAGCAAGTTGATGATCGTCAGTGCCGCAAACGACGCCAGCAGCATCACCACGGCAATGGCCATCGCCGCCGGGTAGTCGTACTCCTCCAGCCGGATCACGATCAGCAGCGGCGCAATCTCCGACTCGTACGGCTTGTTGCCGGCAATGAAGATCACCGACCCGTACTCCCCAATCGCCCGGGCGAACGCCAGCGCAAACCCGGTCAGCAACGCCGGCAGCAGCGTCGGCGCAATCACCTGGAAAAAGGTCCGCAGCCGCCCCGCCCCCAGCGTCGCCGCAGCCTCCTCCGTCTCCCGTTCCAGATCCTCCAGCACCGGCTGCAACGTCCGCACCACGAACGGCAATCCCACAAACGTCAGAGCAATCACCACCCCCAGCCTCGTGTACGCCCCTTCGATCCCCATTGGCACCAGGTGACGTCCCAGCCATCCGTTGGCCGCAAACAGGCTCGCCAGCGTGAGACCCGCCACCGCCGTGGGCAGCGCGAACGGAAAATCCACCAGTGCATCCAGCAGCTTCTTTCCCGGGAAATGATACCGCACCAGCACCCATGCCGTGATGGTGCCGAACACCGCGTTGATCGACGCCGCCACAAACGACGCCCCGAACGTCAGGCGGTAGGCCGCCATCGCCCGCGGGTGCATCGCCACCTCCCAGAACTGCCCCCACGTCATCTCCCCCACCTTGAAAAACAACCCCCCCAGCGGGATCAGCACGATCAGGCTCAGGTAAAACAACGTGTACCCCAGCGTCAGCCCAAATCCGGGCAGCGTTCTGTATCGTGTGCGGGCCATTCTGTGCAGGACTGTCACCCTCCCTCTCGCCTAACCGACCCCTCCTACGCCCGGCGCAGGACCTGTCTGGGACTCGAACGCATTCACCAGTTCCGGCAGCACCCCCTCCAGAGCCCCCTCGATCCGCCGCCACTCCGGGATCATCGGCGACCCGAACAGGTGGTCCTGGTACTCCGAAAACGCCCGGTCCAGCGCCCCGGCGAACGCCTCGATCAATCCCAGCTCGTGGTGCCGGTCGAACTTCGCCAGGTGGTTCATCTCCGCGTAGGCCTCGTAGGTCCGCACATACGATCGAGCATTCGCCAGGTAGGTGTGCTTGAGCGTCCGCAGAAAATCGAGGGTCAGAATCGATCCCCCCGCCGACAGGCGGGTGAAAAACGTCCGGCCAATGTCCGAGGCCATCTTCTGCAACCCCGACCCCGGCCCGTCCCCGATGTCCTGGTGCTTGTGATCGTACCGACGCGTGATCTCCACCTGGCAGATCCGGTGCGGACGTGTCACCCGGTACATCTCCGCCAACACCCCCACCTCGATCCCCCAGTCGCACGGGAACAGCAGATCCGTGGCGATGCTCGTAAAGGTGGCGAACTCCCCGGAAAGCGGATACCGGAAGTCGGACATGTACTCGAGGAAGTCCAGCTTCCCCAGGATGTCCTTCAGCGCCTTGACGAACGGAAAGTAGAACAACCGCCCAACCCGCCCGTGCAGCCGGTCCGAGTACCGCGCATAAAACCCCTTCGCGAACTGGTACCGCAGCCGCACCACCGGATACAGCAGCCGCAGCAGGAAACCCCGGTCGTAGGTCAGGATGTCCGCGTCGTGAAACGCCAGCACCGATACCTCCCCCTTTCCCAACGCATACCCCAGCGCCGTCCAAACCGCCCGACCCTTGCCCCGCGTCCCTAACGGCACCGTCTGGTCGATCCGCTCCAGCACCGCCTGCACCTCCGGTGCGTCGTTCCACAACAGCACCCCCACCGACCCCAGGGGCCGGATGATCTCACGCGCCCGCTCAAACTCGTCCCGCGTGCTCCGATCCAGGCTGATGTACACCCTCGACACAAACGCCATCCCCGCCAGCTCCCGGATAATGTTCTCCATCGCCGCCGACGAGAAGTCGCTGAACAAAGCCGGAATGATCACCCCAATCGGTGCCCGACGCGCCGACCGCACGATGCTCCGCTCCAGGCGCCCCAGATCCTCCTCCCCCAGCAGGGTGAAGGTCGGCACCACGTTCTGTAAGAAATCCGCCATCGTTCGCTGTCCCGCATTCCAACCGCCCCAATCCCACGCCCGGCCACACCCGGTCCCATCCCACCGCTCAGATCGTGTAATCCAGCACCGTCGCCGCCCGCCCCAATTGGGCCTCTTCCTCCAGCAAATCCGCCAGCGTGATCTCATCCAGAATCTGGGCCGTCGCATCCCGCACCCGCTTCATCACCGCCCGGACCACGCAGGTCTTCTCGTCCAGACAATCCCGGCACGGCACGTACGCCGTCTGGCTTACGCACGGGATCGGGGCCAACGGCCCGTCAATCAGCCGGATCACCCGGCCCAGCCCGATCGATCGCGGTGGACGATTCAAGGTGTATCCCCCGCCCTTCCCCGGCCGGCTGTGCAGAATCCCCGTCCCCTTCAACTCTAACAAGATCGCCTCCAGAAACTTGCGTGGCAGATGCTCCCGCTCCGCAATCTCGCGGATCAACACCGGAACCCCTTCCCCGCGACGCCCCAGGTACAGGAGTGCCCGAATCCCGTACTTGGCCTTTTGTGACAACATCGTCCGCAAAATCTACCGAGATCCGGAGGATTCAGGGGAGCAAAATTTTTGGCCTAACTGATCCAAGGACCAAAAACAATTAGACAGGCGCCATATTACTGACAGCGCCAAGTCAACAATTAGTCAGGCAGACTATTAGACAGGCAAAATCTTGATGACGCCTGCCAACAATAGGCCTGGCATAATAAAACTGACGCCCCGCGTCAGTCTGTTCCCCCGCTCCCCTCCAACAACTCCAACTGGACAAATAGTGGAAGATTCGGGTCCCGGTCCCGGTGTTGTGTCCATGGGAACTTCTGGACGCCGGGTGCAGCCCCCGTTACGACAGCCCGCGTCGCTGGCGACCCGCTCCCGCCCATGTCCCCCAACGCGCCGTCCTCAAAACCTGCCGCACGACGTCCCCACACCCGCCCCCGTCGATGGATTCCCTACGCTCTCGGAGGACTTCTGATCGCCCTGCTGATCGCCGGCTTCCGGCCGCGCCCAGTGCCGGTCGAGACGGGCATCGTGGACCGTGGCCCACTCCGCACGGTCGTGCAGGAGGAAGGGCGTACCCGGATCCGCGAACGTTTCCGGGTCTCCGCCCCGGTCGCCGGACAACTCCGCCGCTTGCCGCTCAAGGAGGGCGCGGAAGTGGTGGCCCAAACCACGGTCATCGCGATCATTGATCCCATTCGCCCGCCGCCGCTCGACGCCCGATCCCGTTCCTTGGCGGTCGCACGGCGCGATGCGATTGCCGCCCAGGTCGAAAAAGCCCGCACCGCCCTCCGGTTCGCGGCGGGCGACCGGGAGCGCTTCGAACGACTGTTCCGGGAAGGCTCCGTCTCCGCCCAGGAACTCGAGTCTTTCCAGTGGCGCGAGGCGGCCGCCGCCCAGGAGCTCGCCGCCGCCGAAAGCGCCCTTCGGGAGGCTGAAGCCGAACTTGCGGACCACTATCCCACCGACGCGGGCAACGCCCCCGACGGATCGCGTCCGGTCGAACTCCTCGCCCCTACGTCAGGCCGGATCCTGCGCGTCTTCGAGGAGAACGCCCGCGTCGTCACGCCTGGTGTTCCGATCCTCGAGCTTGGCGATCCCGCCGACCTGGAAGTGGTCATCGAAGTCCTCTCCCGTGACGGCGCGGCCATCGCCCCCGGGACCCCGGTCGAACTGACGCATTGGGGCGGCCCCCAACCGCTTCAGGCCAGGGTCCGGCACGTTGAACCTGCCGCCTTCACCAAGGTTTCCGCCCTCGGCGTCGAGGAACAGCGCGTGAACGTCGTGGCCAACCTTGTCACCCCGCCCGCACAGCGCCCGGGGCTCGGGGACCAGTTCCGTGTCGAGGCCCACATCGTGACATGGTCCGCCATGGACACCCTGCGGGCCCCCTCGGGCGCGCTCTTCCGGCAGGGAACGAACTGGGCGGCCTATGGAATTATCGACGGCCGGGCCCGGCTTCGGACCGTCCGGGCGGGACACGCCAGCCCGGAAGCCACCCAGATCCTCGATGGACTCGATGAAGGGGACACGGTCATCCTCTATCCCGGCGACCGTATCACCGACGGCATCCGCGTCCGCCCGCTGAGCCTCGCACCGTAGCCGCTCACTTGACCTGCTTGACCTTCGTCCAGCTTCGCGTCCGGGCGGAGGCCAGCACGGCATCGACGACGTAATCCGAAGCCAGACCGTCCTTGAAGTCGGGTTTGGCGGGCTTCCCGGTTTCGAGGCCCTTGAGGAAGTCGGCAACCTGGTGGACGAAGCTGTGCTCGTAGCCGATCTGCAGCCCGGGCACCCACCAATGCTTCATGTAGGGCTGGTCGCCGTCACTCACATGGATGCTCCGCCAGCCGCGCACGACACCGGGGTCCCGGTGATCGAAATAGTCGAGCCGGTGCAGGTCGTGCAGATCCCACTTGATCGAGGCGTGCTCGCCGTTGATCTCGAAGGTGTACAACGCCTTGTGGCCACGGGCGTACCGGGTGGACTCGAACAGCCCGAGCGACCCGTTCTGGAAATGGCAGAGGAACGCGCAGGCGTCATCGATGCCGACCTTCTCGACCTTTCCGGTGAGGTTGTGTTTGCGCTCCTTGATGAAGGTCTCGGTCATGGCGGTAACGTCCTTGATCCCGCCGTTGAGCCACATGGCAGTGTCGATGCAATGGGCCAGCAGATCGCCGGTCACCCCCGAGCCCGCCGCCTTCACGTCCAGACGCCACAGCGCCGCCCCGCCCTGCGGCAAGTCCGCGCTGATGGTCCAGTCCTGGAGGAAGTTCGCCCGGTAATGGAAGATCTTCCCCAGCCGTCCCTCGTCGATGAGTTGCTTGGCCAGCACCACCGCCGGACAACGGCGGTAGTTGTACCAGACCATGTTTGGCACCTTCGCCTTGGTCACCGCCTCGACCATCTTCTCCGCCTCCTTCGCATTCAGGCCGAGCGGCTTCTCGCAGAGGATCATCTTGCCGGCCTTGGCCGCCGCGATCGCCATCTCGGCGTGCAGGTTGTTCGGCACCGCGATGTCCACCACATCGATGTCGTCCCGCTTGATCAGCTTCTTCCAGTCGGTCTCCACCGAGGCGTAACCCCAGCGCTTCGCGAAATCCTTCACCTTCGCCTCGTCCCGGGCGCAGGCCGCCTGCAACACCGGCTGGTATTCCAGATCGAAGAAGTTCGAGACCTTGCGGTAGGCGTTGGAGTGCGCGCGGCCCATGAAGCCGTAGCCGATGATGCCGATGCGAAGCGGTTTCATATGAGTTGTTTCTGGAAGCCCGGACGCTAGTGAACCCGCCCGCCGCCTCCAAGGTTTTCGTGGGTGGAAGGCGTGGACCCCGACCAGATCGATCCGAGGGGCTGTATCTCCAAGCGCTGCACCCGCACACGATTCCCCTCGGCGGACAACTCGATCCGACGGCCGGTCGCCGCGGGAAACATCAGGCTGCTGAAGACCACTTCGCCGTCGTGGGCGAACACCTCGACGGACGACGTATCGATGAGCAGTTGAAGCCCGAGACGCCCGTCCCGGCTTCGCCAGGGCGCCTCTGCCACCCCGGCGAAGCGTGCGTGAAAATCCACCCGGCCCGAACGGGTTCGGTCCAGACGCAGGCGCCCCCCGGCTGCGTCATAGGCCACCACGACTTCCTCGCCGTCCACCCCAAGGATGCGCACGGCGCAGGTGTCGGTCTCACCGAGTCCGCGCCATTCGAGGCGCACGTCCAGGAGTTCACCCGCATCGCCCCCGGCGGCCAGCCAGGCGTTGGCCGCGGCGACCGAGGAACGGCCGAGACGGCGACCCGGCTGGCGCAGGGATTCCAGTTCCCGCACCGGACGCTGGACGAGTCGGAGCCCGTCGGGGATGCGCCGAAGGGTGATGGAGCGGGGAACCGTCATGGCACTGCGCCATGGCGAGGTCGGAACGTCCTGGGCGTATTCCCAGTTGCTCATCCATCCGAGCCACAACCGGCGGCCATCCCGGGCCGGAACATCCGACCATGATACCGCGGCGTAGAAATCGGGTCCCCAGTCGGCCCAGAGCGCCGGCGTCACGGCCGGCCGGGCCGGGGCGTCGGCAAGGACCAGGTGATCGACATTGATGTGGCCCCATCCGCCGGATTCGCGATCAACGATCTCAAGGACGGCACGCCGGCCACGAAGCTCGCGGACGTTCCAGGATTTCCAGTCCAGGCGTTCCGCGGCGTCGCCGGTGGCAGTGCGGACAACCTGACCGTCGACCAGGAGGTTGAGGCAGGTGCGACCCGGATGAGCACCGCCGCCGATGAGGAAATTGAGGTGATCGCGGTCGATCTCGAATTCCGGCGAGGTGAGCGTGCCTTGGGGCCCGTCGCCGCCCCGGAACGTGTTGACCAGACCTTCCCCCCGATGGCCGGTAACCGGCTGCTGGCCCGGAAACGCGCCCCTCGCGGGGCCAGAACCGAAGGCGTCCCCGGTCGCCGTCCAGGCCCCGTAGTCGGAACCCTCGAAATCCGCGAGCAGGCGTCCCTCAGGGGCGACCGCGGGTTGGAACGGGGGAAGGGAATCGGGATCAAGCGTGAACCGGGTGCCGTCGAAGGAACCCACAAAGTACTGGCAACCCGAACCGCCGGCCGGGGCGCCGGAGCCGACATTGACAATCAGAACCCAGCGGGAGCGGTCACGTCCGCGTCCGTTCTCGACAGGCAGCGGGAACAGGTCCGGGCATTCCCAGATGCCGGCCACCGAGCCGGCGGGACCGAAGTCGCTCATGTGCGTCCATGCCTTGAGGTTTGGGGAGGCGTAGAAACTGATCTTTCGATCGACCGGGAGGGCGACCGCCATGATCCATCGCGACGTGGGTTCGTGCCAGAAGACCTTCGGATCTCGGAAGTCCGCCAGGCCAAGGTCGAGCACCGGATTGCCGGCGTACTTCGTCCATGTGCGGCCCCGGTCGGTCGAGTAGGCGATCTGTTGATCCTGGAGCGGGCGAGTCGTGTGGTGGCCGGTGTAGATGGCGACCAGCGGAGGCTGGGTGGCCGTCCCGAAGCCGCTGGTGTTGTGCCAGTCCACCACGGCACTCCCGGAGAAGATCATCACCCCGTCCTCCTCGGCGAGGGCGAGGGGCAGATGTTCCCAGCGGACCAGGTCGCGACTCACCGCATGGCCCCAGCTCATGTGACCCCAGCGGTCGCCGAAGGGGTTGTACTGGTAGAAGAGGTGGTACTCGCCGTCGTACACCACCATCCCGTTCGGGTCATTCATCCAGTTCCTTTCCGGCGTGAAATGGAACTGGGGCCGCCACGGCTCCCCATAGAGCGGAACCGCGGGGAGTGCTGGTCTGGCGAGCAGGGTGCCCGTGAGAGTGAGCGGGACGACGAAGGCGTGGGCGGAAAACCGGGTTCGCATGGCTCGGGCTGGGCGGGAGGATGGAGCGGGCGTGTGGGAACGGCTCGCGGCCCCGAGGATCAAACGCCGCCCACTCGCGAGGGTCAACGCCTATACCGAAGCTTTCTCTATAAAGCGCCAGTATAAATATAATTGACCTAATTGCTCAAATAATGCGCCCGGCAGAGTTACTTGACGAACTATTGCAGTATGCCTGGCCCATTATTAAGTAAGTATTGTTGACCGCCAAGGCGCTGGATCGCCTGCCGCCGCCAATGAGTTTCAGGGGGTGGGGGGGGCTGGCACGTCCAGTCAATAACGGTACCCTGCTGTAGATACGCACGGTTGGGGCGGGCGGATTCGCGATTCCGCCGTGGCGCCCGGTTTCGTAACCTGCGCCGGTGGATCTGGCTGAGAATCTGGCTGGGATACGGGAGAGGATCGAAGCGGCGTGCGCACGGGTGGGACGCGATCCAGCAACCGTCGAGTTGCTGGCCGTGAGCAAGAATCATCCGCCCGCCTCGGTGACGGCCCTGGCAGCATTGGGAGTAGGCCTGTTCGGGGAGAACCGTGTTCAGGAGGCACGCTTGAAGATTCCCCGCTGCCCGGGTCGCCTCCGCTGGCACATGATCGGACATCTGCAATCGAACAAGGTCCGGGACGCGGTATCGCTGTTCGAGATGATCCAGAGTGTGGACAGCCTGGAACTCGCCCGCGATCTGCAACGCCGTGCCGAGGCGGCGGCACGCACTGTCCGGGTTCTGATCGAAGTGAACGTGGCCCGCGAATCCACCAAGTTTGGCTACGCTCCAGCGCGGCTGATCGAGGAACTGCCGGAGTTGAACGCGCTGCGGCGTCTGGAGATCCACGGGCTCATGTGCATGGCACCCTACGCCACCCGGGCGGAGACGGTCCGCCCCGTGTTTCGCCGGTGCCGGGAACTCGCCCAGGAGGCCGCTCAGATGCTGGGCGCACCGCTGTCCGTGCTTAGCATGGGCATGAGCGGCGACTTCGAGGTGGCCATCGAGGAGGGGTCCACCCTGGTGCGAATCGGCACGGCCCTGTTTGGGGAACGACCGCCCCGCGATTCATCGGAGGGACGGGATGGGGAAGGGTGACGGCGGCGGGGCGGCGGGCGCCGCATCCTTGGTGACAATGCGGTGAATGCGATACCGGGCCATGCCCGCCGGCACCGGCCATTCGAACTCCGCGCCAGCGCGATAACCAATCATGCCCATCCCGAGGGGGGCGAGCATCGAGATGCGGCCCCGGGCGGGATCCGCCTCGGCGGGGAGCACCACGGTGTAGGTGTCGATTTCGCCGTCCGTCAGGTCCTCGACCTCCACCGTGGAATGCAGCGAAACCACATCGTCCGGCACTTGATCATCGGCAACGATCCGGGCGCGATCGAGTTCGGCGCGAAGCCAGTCGATGCTGGCGGCATCGACTCCCTTGGGCGGGCTGCTGACAAGGACGCGAAGGTGATGGGCATCGGTTTCCGACACGACGATTTGAGGATTGTTGCTCATGGCAGAATGGGGCGTTTGGGAATGGGATAACGGGGTTTCGGGTGGTCCGGATCCTCGCGCCTTCGAGCACCGATGATCGGCGCAGTGGCTGGAGGAAGGGGCCAGGGCCTGCCGGGGTCAGCGGCGGGTCCTGCCCCCAGACGGGCGACAGGCCGCCAAGCGGCTGGAGAGAGAACTCAAAGAGGCATCCCTTCCCGAAGCGGGCGCTTCGGGAAATCCAGCTCGGCTGGAGTGCCTCACGAGGAACATCGGTGACATTGGTAGCAAACGGACGGCGTACGGCAACCGCAGAGTGGGCAAAAATCGTCGCCCCATCCCCGCCGGTCGCCCTAACGTGTCGCATGCATCGTGCCGCCCGCCTCGCCGTTGTCGCCTTGGGATCCTCTCTCGTCGCCGTGTCCGCCGCGCCCCACTGGCCGCAGTTCCGGGGCCCGGAAGGGGATGGGATCGCCCGGGGAACGCGTCCGCCGATCCAGTGGGACGAGCAGCACAATGTGCGCTGGGCGACATCGATTCACGGGAAGGGTTGGGCTTCACCCGTGATCTGGGGCGACACCATCTGGCTGGCAACCGCGACGGAGGACGGACGGGAATTGTCCGTGGTGTCCGTCGATGCCTCGTCGGGGGCGATCCGGCTCGATCGGAAACTGTTCACGGTCGAGGAGCCGCAGTTCTGCCATCGCTTCAATAGCTATGCCTCGCCCACCCCGGTGGTGGAGGAGGGGCGCCTCTACATCACCTTCGGTTCGCCGGGAACCGCCAGTCTAGACACCGTGACCGGGCGGGTGCGCTGGGAACGCCGGGACTTCGTCTGCAATCACTTCCGGGGGGCCGGGTCATCGCCGATCCTGTACGGGGATCTCCTCCTGATGCATTTCGACGGGAGCGACGCCCAGTTCGTGGTGGCACTGGACAAGCACACGGGCGAGACGGTGTGGCGCGTGGAGCGGTCCATCGACTTCAAGGATCTCCTCCCGAACGGGGAACCCGAAGCCGAGGGGGACTTCCGAAAAGCCTATGCAACCCCCCACGTGGCGCGGATCGATGGGGTCCCGACGCTGATCAGCCAGGGAGCCAAGGCGATTTATGCCTACCTGCCAGAGACCGGGACCGAGTTGTGGCGGGTGGAGGAGCGGCTGAATCATTCCGCCAGCACCCGCCCGCTCTACGCAGCCGGCCGGATCTTCGTCACCACCGGCTTTTCGCAAGGACAGGTGCTGGCACTGCGGCCGGGCCGGGCCGGGGAGGTGATCGACGCCAACGTTGCAGCACTCCAGGGCTCCCAACTCGCGGTCCAGTGGAGCACCCGGCGGGGCGCCCCGAAAAAGCCGTCCCTGCTGCTGCACGAGGGTTTGCTGTTCGGGATCGAGGATGGCGGCGTGGCAACGTGCTGGGATGCGGCCACCGGCGAGGTGCTCTGGAACGAACGGATCGGAGGCAATCATTCGGCCTCGCCGATCCTGGCCGACGGGCGGATCTACTTCCTCAACGAAGAGGGGAAGACCACTGTGGTGTCGGCCGGCCGGACGTTTCGCAAACTGGCGGACAACGAGCTCGGGGACGGCTTTATGGCGTCACCCGCGGCAATCGGCGACGCGCTGGTGCTGCGTTCGCGCACCATGCTCTATCGCGTCGAGGAGACCGGACGTTGATCCGGACGAACGGACAGCCCCCACCCGCGATGTCCGGAAGGACGAGTTCCGCACATCCTCAAGACGTTGCGTCATCTCCCTTTCGACCTCATGAGCGGCGGTTCTGGGAGATCACTCTTCCGACGGCCTGTCGAATAGCGTCCGCACACGATCCAGGATGGCAGGATCCATGCGGATCAGCGGCGGCCAGGCGCGTCGGAAGCCTTCACCCGGGAGCTTCCGGGTGGCGTCGATGCCGAGCTTGGTGCCGATGGCAACGTCCGGCGTGGCATGATCAAGGACGTCCGCGGGCCCGCGGGTAAACAGGCAGTCCCGTTGCGGATCGGTGTTGGCGCAGAGGCGGAAGAGGACCTCGCTGGTGTTGTGGACATCGACATCGTCGTCCACCACGACGAGGTACTTCGAGAACATCATCTGCCCCATGCCCCAGAGCCCGTGCATGATCTTGTAGGCCTGCATGGGGTAGGTCTTGCGGATGCTGACGAAGACCAGGTTGTGGAAGACGCCCTCGGCGGGGAGCGCAATGTCAACGATCTCCGGAAAGTTCATCCTGAACACCGGAAGGAACAGCTTCACCGAGGCGCCGCCGATGTAAAAGTCCTCCATCGGCGGTTGGCCCACGATGGTGGCCGGATACACGGCATTCTTGCGATGCGTGATGGCCGTGACGTGGAAGACCGGGTACGGATCGGGGAGGGTGTAGAACCCGGTATGATCGCCGAAGGGGCCCTCCTCCCGAAGAGGTTCCCGTGGGTCCACGTAGCCTTCGATGACGAAATCGGCGTTGGCGGGAACGAGGAGGTCATTGGTCTCGCACTTGACTAGCGAGACGGACTTCTTTCGCAGGTAGCCGGCGAGAAGGAATTCATCGAGTCCGTCGGGAAGCGGGGCGGTGGCCGCAAAGGGGAACATCGGATCCCCACCGAGAAACACGGCGACAGGCATGCGGGTGCCGGTCTCGTAGTACCGGCGTCCGTGGCGCGCGCCAACCTTCTGCAACTGCCAGTGCATCCCGGTGGTGCGGTCATCGTAGACTTGAATCCGATACATGCCGACGTTGCGGTCCCCGGTGTCGGGATCCTGGGTCACCACGCATGGCAGCGTGACGAAGCGACCGCCGTCGAGTGGCCAGCACCGGAGAATCGGAAGGTTCAGCAAGGTGGGAACCGGACCTGACGGAACGGCGAGCCCATTGGAGTTGGCCAGAATGTCTGGGGCTGGGGGCCACGGGGTGGTGCGGGTTTCGGCGGGATCGAAGCGGTGAATGACCTCTTTGCATGGACCGTCGCGGATCACCTTGGGGCGGGCGTGACGCAATTCAATGGCGGTACCAAGGAGTCGCATGGCATCACGGATCGAGGTGGGGGGCTTGGCCTTGACGAGCGTGCCCAACTCGTCGGCAACTTCATCGACCGAGGCGGCGCCCATGCTGAGGGCCATGCGGCGCCACGAACCGAGGGTGTTGATGGCAACGGGAAAGGGGCTTCGTTCGCCGTTGACGGTGGGGTTCTCAAAGAGCAGCGCCTGGCCACCACCTGACTTCTTCATCTCCCGGTCGGCAAGCGCGGTGATTTCCAGTTCGGTGGCCACCGGCTCCGGTATCCGCCTCAATTCACCGGCTTGGTCGAGGTGTTGAACCCAGTCGCGGAACGAATCGAACGCCATGCCGCAGACTAGCAGCGGAGCTGTAGTGGGTCACGCCTCCTACAAATCGCCTGTCATAATGATATTGATCCGCCGCAAGCGGGCTGGTTACCGTCCCTCCCCGTCATCCAGTTCAACTGCATGGCACGCGTTCCCAATTCACAGCCCTCCCGCCTTCTCCCCATGAGAATCCCTCGCATCAAAGCCGATCCCTCCCTCCCTGCAGTCTATCACTGCATGTCCCGCGTCGCCGGCCGCCTCCCTCTCCTCGACGACTCCGCCAAGCACAAACTTCTCAACATCCTCCATCACCTCGCCCGCTTCTGCGACATCGACGTCATCACCTTCTGCATGATGTCCAACCACTTCCATCTCCTCATCCGCGTCCCCCCCAAACCCCTTCCCGACTCCATCCCGGACGACGTCATCCTCGCCAAACTCGAGGACTTCTACGGCCCCAAGGCCACCCTTCCCTCCCTCGCCCGCGCCGCCCTCAACAAGGGCCAACCCATCCCAGACGACATCCGCCAGGCCGTCCTCTCCCGCATCGCCGATCTCTCCATCTTCCTCCAGGAGTTCAAGCAACGCTTCTCCCGCTGGTACAACCGCCGTCACGACCGCACCGGCTACCTCTGGGGCGAACGTTTCCGCAGTGTCCTGGTGGAGGACTGTCCCAGCACCCTCCGCGCCATCGCCGCCTATATCGACCTCAACCCCGTCCGCGCAGGCCTGGTAAACGATCCCAAGGACTACCGCTTCTGCGGCTACGCCGCCGCCCTCACCGGCGACAAGGTCATCCGTCGCGGAATCATGGGCTTTTTGGGGACCTCCGACTGGAGCGCCGCGTCAGCAGAATATCGCCTGGCGCTTTACGTGATTGGTGGGACGTCGGGGCGCAGCGACAAGCGGGTGCTGGACCCGGAGGCGATCCGGGCGGAACTGGCGCGGGGCGGTCAACTACCGCTGGGTCAGATCCTGCGGTTGCGGATCCGGCACATGACCGATGGAGTGTTTCTTGGGTCGAAGGAGTTCGTGGACCAGATGTGGGAGCGGCACCGGGACAAGTTCGGCCAGCGGCGCAAGAGCGGCGCGCGGACCATTCGGGGCGCCCCCATCCCGGGGCTGACCGTGCTGAGGGATCTCCGCGTTGACGCGGTGGGATAAAGGGCGGCTTCAGGGCATCCCAGGATTGGCCCGCTATGCATCGGGACCACAGGACGCCCGGCGGATTTTGCATTGCACCCCCACCCCACCCCAAACACAGTGACATCCACCCTCCAACCCGCACGCGCCATGAAAATCAAACCGACGAAGTCAGGCAATGTGGTGGTGGAACTCGGTCAAAACGACGATCCCCTCCTCGAAAAAGCCGGCCAATCCCCCGAACTGGGGAGTATTCGCCGAATCCTGGTTCCGGTGGACTTCTCCACTCACTCCCGCAAGGCGGTGGCCTATGCCACCGCGTTTGCCCGCCAGTTCAGCGCGAGTCTCACGTTCCTCCACGTAATCCAAGTCAATTACGCCTACGGTGAGTTCGGCGCCATCGACTTCACCTCCCTCGAACGTGAAATGCGCGGCGGGGCCGAGAAAGAGCTGTCCGCACAGGTCGCCACGGCCACCTCCACTGGATTGTCCGCCGAGAGCCTCGTCCGCGAGGGAAGCCCCGCCAAGGTGATCGCCGATGTCGCCCGCGAACTTGGCGCCGACCTCGTCGTCATTTCAACCCACGGCTACACCGGGCTCAAACATGTCATCATGGGGAGCATTGCCGAACAGGTCGTCCGCTACACCCCATGTCCCGTCCTCGTCGTTCGCCGCGAGGAATCCGGACTCGACACCGCCGTTGCCCCGGCAGTCTGAATCCTCAGCGCCACCTTCGCCTTCGCCACGAAGCACGAAGCCGGCACGCACTGAACTGAGGCTTGCAAGGGCTCGCCGCGGCCATCGGGTTGCTCCCTGAATTGCCCCTTGCCGCCTGTCCGGGCGGACGGTCCTCTTTAGAGCCTGGGGCAGGAGGCAGACGGGGACGCAGCAGCATGAAGGGCCACCCCCTATTCACCAATCAACCTTGGCGACCTGCCATCGGCACGTTGCGTCGCCGTGGACACCGTCGATCTCCCTCCGTAGGATGACGGGTCATTCGAGTCGCGAAATTCCGGACTATGGCCCAGGACGTCATTCGCATCGGCGGCGCGCGCGAGCACAACCTGAAGAACATCTCGCTCACCCTGCCGCGCAATCGCCTGGTTGTCTTCACAGGGCTCAGCGGTTCGGGCAAGTCCTCCCTCGCCTTCGACACCATCTTTGCCGAAGGCCAGCGCAAGTACGTCGAGTCCCTCTCCGCCTATGCCCGCCAATTCCTGGACCAGTTGCGCCGGCCCGAGGTGGACTTCATCGAAGGCCTCTCCCCAGCTATCGCCATCGAGCAGCGCACCTCCGCCTCCAATCCCCGCTCGACCATCGCCACCACCACCGAAATCTTCGACTACCTGCGACTTCTCTTCGCCAATGCCGCCCAACCCCACTGTCCCGACAGCGGCGAACCGATTCGCCGCCAGACCACCAGCGACCTGATCGACCTGCTCCTCGCCTTCCCGCCGCGTACCCGTGTCATCCTTCTCGCCCCCATCGTCCGCGGAGAGAAGGGCGAATTCCGCGATGTCCTCGAACGTCTCGCCCGCGAGGGGTTCGTCCGGGTTCGTCTCGATGGCACCCTTCACGAACTGGCGGATCCGCAGCGCCCACCCCTCGATCCCCGCAAGCCGCATACCATCGATGTCGTGGTGGATCGCCTCGTCGTGGACGATCGCATCCGGGGTCGCCTCACCGACTCCGTCGAGACGTCCCTCCGATGGGGGGAAGGCGTGCTGGTGGTCCTCCATCAACCGCCCGCCTCGCCCGCGCCGGAAGTGTGGCAGGAATTGCGCCTCTCCAACCGCCATTACAGCCCTGCCACCGGGCGCAGCTTCGATGCCCTCACGCCGAAGCACTTCTCGTTCAACTCCCCCCACGGCGCCTGCCCTGTCTGCCAAGGTCTCGGACAGAAGCTCGTCTTCGATCCCGCCCTGGTGGTGCCTGACCCCGCCAAGTCCCTCGCCGACGGCGCCATCCTGCCCTGGCGCCGCGGCCCCAAACGCCTCCTCGCCTATTACGAAACCCTACTCCGTGGCGTCGCCACCCACACCGGCCAGTCCCCCGACACCCCTTGGAACGACCTCCCCGATTCCGTCCGCCACTGCCTCCTTCATGGCTCGGGCGACGCCGAGATCGAGTTCCCCTTCATCCGTGGCAACGCCCCCGCCCCCGCCCGCCGCCCCTTCGAGGGTGTCCTCCCCCACCTGGACCGCCTCTACCGCGAAAGCGACAGTGAACTGACCCGCAACCGCCTCAAGGCCTTCATGGCCCCCACCGATTGCGACGCCTGCCACGGCCTGCGCCTCAATCCCTCCGTCCTCGCTGCCACCCTCGGCACCCGCGAACTCGCCTCCCGATTCATTCCTTCCAATACCCCCCCGACCCCGGTCCCAGGGCTGTCCATCATGGACGTCTGCCGGCTCTCGGTGGACAACGCCTGGCAGCTCTTCGCCGAACTCGACTTCCCCCCCGCCCAGCGCGCCGTGGTGGGCGATGTCCTTTCCGAAATCCGCTCCCGCCTCGGCTTCCTCCGTCAGGTTGGCCTCGGCTACCTCACTCTCGACCGCGAGAGCGGCACCCTCAGCGGCGGCGAAGCCCAGCGCATCCGCCTCGCCACCCAGATCGGCGCCGGCCTCGTCGGTGTCCTCTACATCCTCGACGAACCCAGCATAGGCCTCCACCAACGCGACAACGACCGCCTCCTCGAAACCCTCCTCCGCCTCCGCGACCTCGGAAATTCCGTCCTCGTCGTCGAGCACGATGAGGACACCATCCGCAGGGCCGATTACCTGGTCGACCTCGGCCCCGGCGCCGGAGTCCATGGCGGCCAGGTTGTCGCCGCCGGCACCCTCGACCAGGTGCTCGCCTGCCGCGATTCCCTCACCGCCCGCTACCTCACCGGCGAACTCTCGGTCCCCGTCCCCCGCCGTCGCATGGCCCCCTCCCCCGACCGCGGCTGGATCGAGATCCTCGGCGCCACCGCCAACAACCTCGCCGGCATCGACGCCCGCATCCCCCTCGGCACCCTCACTTGCGTCACCGGCGTCAGCGGCTCCGGCAAGAGCACCCTCGTGGACGACATCCTTCGCCGCGCCCTCTTCCGCCTCTGGTACCGCTCCCGCGAACGCCCGGGCGGACACCGCGAAATCCGTGGCGCCGAGCGCCTCGACAAGCTCGTCGTCATCGACCAGTCCCCCATCGGACGCACCCCCCGCAGCAATCCCGCCACGTTCACCGGGATGTTCAACGAAATCCGCGAACTCTTCTCCCAGCTCCCCGCCGCCCGCGTCCGCGGCTACGGTCCGGGCCGCTTCAGCTTCAACGTGAAGGGCGGACGCTGCGAAGCCTGCGAGGGCGACGGCGTCATCCGCATCGACATGCACTTCCTGCCCCCCGTGTACGTCACCTGCGAGAAATGCGGCGGACGCCGCTACAACCGCGAGACCCTCGAAATCACCTACAAGGGCCTCAACGTCGCCGATGTCCTCGAACTCACCGTGGACGAAGCCTACACCTTCTTCCGGTCCATCCCCTCCCTCCACGCCGCCTGCCAGACCCTCGCCGATGTCGGCCTCGGATACCTCCGTCTCGGCCAGTCCGCCACCACCCTCTCCGGCGGCGAAGCCCAACGCCTCAAGCTCGCCTCCGAACTCAGCCGCAAGTACACCGGCCGAACCCTCTACCTCCTCGACGAACCCACCACCGGACTCCACTTTCACGACGTCGCCAAACTCCTCGAGGTCCTGTTCAAACTCCGCGACGCCGGCAATACCCTCGTCGTCATCGAACATAACCTCGACGTCATCAAGACCGCCGACTGGATCCTGGATCTCGGCCCCGAAGGAGGTTCCGGAGGAGGACGCCTCGTCGTCGAAGGCCCCCCCGAAACCATCGCCGCCTGCCCCCACAGCCATACCGGCGCCTACCTCGCCCGGCACCTCCCCCCCACGGACCCCTCCGCCACATCCCTCGCCCTGTAATGCCCCTCCTCCCCGCCCCAGCCCTTGCCTCCTTCCTGGCCCTGCTCGTCCTGGCGGCTTCCGCACCCGCGCCCGGCCAGACCCCCGGGCAGCAGATCGCCTTCGATGCCGCCATCCGCGCCCGCGAAGGCGGCTTCGCCGAAAAGGCCGCCAGCGACTTCGCCGAGTTCATCCGCCTCCACCCCGATTCCCCCCTCGCCCCCCACGCCTCCCTCATCGAGGCCCGAGCCCGTCTCGATATCGGCCAACCAGATGCCGCCATCGCGACCCTGACCCGTCACCTCGAACGTTGGGATTCCCTCAAGGACCAGGCCCTCCATCTCCTTGGCGAAGTCCAGCTCCACGGAAACCGCTTCCACGATGCCGCCCGCGCCTACCGCCGCCTGGTGACCGAAACCCCCGAGTCGCCCCTCCTCCTCCAGGCCGCCTTCGCCGAAGCCATGGCGACCTTCCGCGCCCGCGATTTCGAGCGCGCCATCTCCCTCCTCGATGATCCCAACGGCGCCTTCCGGCGCGCCGCCGAACGCCAGCCCGATGACGAGTCCTCCGTGCGCGGCACACTGCTCCTCGCCGAAGCCCAGATCCGAGCCGGCCTGCCCGCCACCGCCCGCCTCACCCTCGATCGCCTCGCCGATCGCCCCCTCACCCCCTCCCAGGCCTGGGACCGCGAGTGGATCGCCACCTCCCTCCTCCTCGCGCAACGCCAGACCGACGCCGCCCTCGTCGCCTCCTCCAACCTCCTCGCCCTCGCCCATACCGCCGCCTCCCGCGACCTTGCCGCCCGCAGCCATGCCATGCGCGCCGACGTCCTCCGCCAGGCGGGCCGCATGGCGGACGCCTTCGCCACCCTGACCAACAACCTCGCCAGCGACGCCCCCGCCGCCTGGCGGCGCGATGCCCTCCTTGCCGTCGCCGAACTCCCCCTCCTCCCGCCCCAGTTGGATCCCGCCATCCATCTCCTCTCGTCCCTCGCCTCCGGCCCGCCCCAGGACCTCACCGCCAGCGCCGCCCGGGTCGCCCTCGCCGAACTCCGCCTCCAGCAGCACTTCGGCCCACCGTCCCCGGCCTCCTCGAATGCCCTCCCCGAAGCCCGCTCCCTCCTCCAATTCGTCCTCACCAACGCCCCGTCCCCCGCTCTCGAAGGGCGCGCCTGGTTCAACCTCGGCTGGACCGAACTCGCCGCCGGACGCCCCAGCCCCGCCACCGATGCCTTCGCCCGCGCCGTCGCCCGGCTCGAAGGCTCGCCCCTTCAGGCCCTCGCGATCTTCAAGCTCGCAGACGGCCTCCAGCAGGCCGCCCAGCACGAACCCGCCCTCCAGCATTTCCTACGCCTCATCCGCGAGTTCGGCGGCCGCCCCCCCGTGCGCGGCGCCATCCTCGAACGCGCCCTCTACCAGGGCGCCCTCGCCGCCCTCGAAGCCGGCCAGCACGACATCGCCCACGATCTCGCCCAACGCGCCGTCGTCGAATTCCCCAATGGCGAGTTCCGCGACGATACCCGTGTCCTCTACGGTCAGACCCTCGCCCGCCTCGATTCCCCGGTCCGCGCCCGCACCCTCCTCCAGCGCCTCGGAGCCCAGTTCACCAACTCCCCGGCTCTCCCGGAAATCCAGCTCGCCGCCGCCCGGTCCCTCCTCCAGGACGGAAGCTGGTCCAATGCCCTCCACCAGCTCGACGACTGGACCCGCTCCTACCCCAACCATTCCGGGATGGCTCGCGCCGAATTCGAACGCGCCTGGGCCGCTTACAAGGCCGCCGACCACGCCCGCGCCCATTCCCTCTTCACCAACTTCCTCGCCCGCTTCCCCGACCACCCGTCCGCCCCCCAGGCCCAGGTCTGGGTCGGCGATCACCACTTCCGACAAGGCAACTTCGTCGCCGCCGAAGCCAGTTACCAGATCGTCTTCCAACGCACCAACTGGCCCGTCTCCCGCCTCACCCACGAGGCCCGCCTCATGGCCGGCCGCGCCGCCTTCGTCCGCCAGGGCTACCGGGATGCCAAGGACTACTTCCGCTGGCTCATCGAAAACGGGCCCCCCGCCGTCCCCAACTCCCTCATCCCCCCCGAACTCGTCGCCCAGGCCTGGTTCGCCTTCGGCGATTGCTTCATCGAGGAACCCGAAAGCGACTCCCGCCTCAGCGACGCCATGACGGCCTTCACCCGCCTCATTGAACAACTCCCCCATACCCGCGAAGCCCTCCTCGCCCGCGGCAAACTCGCCGATTGCCACCTCCAGTCCGCCTCCCTCGACCCGGCCCTCGCCCCCGCCGCCTACACCAACGCCGCCCTCCTTTACCTCGACGTCCTCCAGGCCCCGAACGCCCCCGTCTCCATCCGCAGCCAGGCCGAGGTCGGTCTCGGCCTGGTCCGCGAAAAACAGGCCGCACTCCTCGATCCCGCCCCGCGCCAGACCCGCATCGAGGAAGCCCTCGCCCATCACCTCAATGTCTTCCACTTCCGCAACCTCCGCCCCGGCGAACTCGCCTCCCCCTTCTGGGTCAATCGCGCCGGCCTCGAAGCCGCCCGCCTCGCAGAATCCCTCGGCCGACGCGACCAGGCCTCCCACGTCTACGAAACCCTCGCCCAAACCTTCCCCTCCTCCGCCACCGCCTTCCGCCAGCGCGCCGCCCAGTTGCGCGCGCCCTGACCCGCCTTCCCAGGGCCCATCCCCCCACCATGCATCCCGAAGTTGTGGGGAAAGGTGCGATTCTCGCGGAGCGTCGCCCCGGAGGGCCGGGTTCCACGAGGCCGCAGCGGAATGGTGCAACGGATGGAGGACTCGCGGAGCTCGTCCCTCCGATTCGCTGCCCCCCTCACCCGCAACTCCGGGATGCACCGTATCCCCCCTCCGGTTTGACCCTCCCATCCCTGCCTGCTAGCGTCCGACTCAATTGGTCATGAGCACAACCACCGCCGACACCATCGTCACCCTTACCGAATCCGCGGCCCGCGAGATCCAGTCCATGACCACCCGGGACCCCGCCCATGCCGGCAAACACCTCCGCGTCTTCGTCGAAGGCGGTGGCTGCTCCGGCCTCCAGTACGGCATGGTCTTCGATGAAGCCCGCGACGGCGACCGGCAATCCGAGTTCAATGGCGTCCGCGTCCTCGTGGACGAGTTCAGCGCCAGCTACCTCCAGGGCGCCGTGGTGGACTTCTCCGATGCCCTGACCGGCGGCGGCTTCAAGATCACCAACCCCAACGCCCGCCAGTCCTGCGGCTGTGGCAAGTCCTTCGAAGCCTGATCCCACACCCCATCCGTCCCCTCATGAAACGCTCCTCCTTCGCCCTCCCCGCCCTCGCCCTCGGCCTCGCCTGCCCCACCCTCCTCGCCGCCGATTGGCCCAATTACCGCGGCCCCAACCATGACGGCATCTCCACCGAGAAGCTCGTCGCCACCTCCTGGCCCGCGTCCGGCCCCCGCACCCTCTGGCGCGTCCCCACCCCCGACGGCTTCAGCTCCTTCACCGTCGCCAACGGCCGCGCCTTCACCCTCGTCAACCGCGAAATCGACGGCGTCACCCGCGAAACCGTCGTCGCCCTCGACGCCGCAACCGGCCAGGAACTCTGGGCCTTCCCCATGGCCGTCCCCGCCTACGGCCACGATGGCGGCAACGCCGGCACCCCCGACAACAGCGGCGGCGACGGCCCCCGCTCCACCCCAACCCTCGACGGCAACCGGGTTTACGCCCTCGATTCCCGCCTCCTCCTCGTCTGCCTCGACGTCGCCACCGGCGAACCCGTCTGGCGCAAGAACGTCCTCCGCGAATACGGCGGCCGCGTCATCACCTGGGGCGGTGCCGCCTCCCCCGTCATCGAGGGCCACCGCATCTTCGTCGCCACCGCCAGCTCCGAAGAGGGCCAGTCCATGATCGCCGTGGATAAGAACTCCGGCGAAACCCTGTGGAAGTCGGGCGATGACAAAATGACCCACGCCACCCCGGTCGTTGCCACCCTTCACGGACAACGCCAGGTCATCTTCTTCACCCAGGCCGGCCTCACCGCCCTCCATCCCGATACCGGCGCCATCCTCTGGCAGCAGGAACACCCCTTCCGCATCTCCACCGCCGCCTCTCCCATCGTCGTCGGCGACCTCGTCTATGCCTCGGCCGCCTATGAACGCGGCGCCGGGCTCTACCGCATCGGCCGCGATGGCAGCCGCTTCACGTCCACCACCGTCTGGATGAAGCCCAACGCCCTGATGAACCATTGGAGCACGCCGGTCCACCACGACGGCCACCTCTACGGCCTCTTCGGACACGCCAATTACGGCCGGAATCCCCTCCAATGCATCGAACTCGCCACCGGCGAAATCAAGTGGTCCCAGGATGGCTTCGGCCCCGGCAACGTCACCCTCGTTGACGGTCACCTCATCGTCCTCGGCGACGCCGGCCAGCTCGTCCTCGCCGAAGCCAGCCCGGCCGCCTACCGCGAAAAGGCCCGCGCCAACGTCGTCAGCGGCAAGTGCTGGACCACCCCCACCTACGCCGGTGGCCTCCTCTACGTCCGCAGCACCGTCGAGGGCGTCTGCCTCGACCTCCGCCCCCAGGTCGCCGCCCGCTAGGCGCCCGGCCCGCCGGCCATGAGCACCCTGTCCACCCACGCCACCATGGCGGTGTTCCTCGACCTCGAGAACATCGCCCTCGGCGTCCGCGACGCCCGCTACCCCAACTTCGACATCGAAAAGGTCATCGAACGCCTCCTCCTCAAGGGCCATATCGTCGTCAAAAAGGCCTACTGCGACTACGACCGCTATCGCGAATACAAACGCGGCCTCCATGAGGCCGCCTTCGAACTCATCGAAATCCCCCACCTCCGCCAGTCCGGCAAGAACTCCGCCGATATCCGCATGGTCGTGGACGCCCTCGACCTCTGCTACACCAAGGGTCACCTCGACACCTTCGTCATCATCAGCGGCGATTCGGATTTCTCCCCCCTGGTCAGCAAACTCCGCGAAAACGCCAAGAAGGTCGTCGGCGTCGGCGTCAAGAACTCCACCTCCGATCTCTTCCTCAAGAATTGCGACGAGTTCCTCTACTACGACGACCTCGTCCGCCCCAGCCCCATCAAGAAGACCATCCCCCGCCCCCCATCCGGACCCGCCAAGCCCACCGCCCGCACCGAATCCCCCAAACCCGAGCCGCGCTCCGAACCCAAACCGGAACCCCGGCCCGACACCCGGATCGACCCCAGGATCGACGCCAAAACCGACAGCAGGACCGAGGCCCCGGCCCGTTCCGAACCCGTCAAGGCCGAACCCAAACGCCTCGACCCCCTCCGCGCCCTCGACATGGTCGTCGAAACGCTCGAAGCCCTCACCGAGGAACGCGAAGAGGACGAACGCATCTGGGGCTCCATGATCAAGGATGCCATCAAGCGGCGTAACCCCGGCTTCAACGAACGCGCCTTCGGCTTCCGCACCTTCAGCGATCTCCTCATCGAAGCCGAAAACCGCGGCCTCCTCCGCCTCGAACCCGCCGACGACCGCTCCCGCGGCTACTCCGTCCGTACCGTCGATTCGGAACCCGTCCCCTCCCGGGCCGCTCCACCCCCCAAACCTTAGCCACGCCAGGCCGGCAGGCATTCGTCCGCCCGGTACCGATTCCGTCGGACGTGCTGTTTTGGCTCGCTGGACAGCCCCGGTTCCGGATGATCGCCCCCGTCAACCGTCATCGGCCCACCCTCATGCGACCTGCCTCCATTCCCCTGCTCCTTCGGCTTTTCACCGCCTCCGCCGCCCTGGCGCTCGCCCTTCCCACCCTCCACGCTGCCACCCCTCCACAGGGCTTCACCCCGCTCTTCAACGGGCGTGACCTCGGCGGCTGGTGGGGCCTCGGAACCGAGGACCCCGCCAAATGGCAGGCCCTCCCGCCCGATGACCTTGCCCGCAAGAAAGCAGCCAGCCTGCCCAACATCCAACGCCACTGGCGGGTCGAAGGCGACGAACTGGTCAACGACGGCGAAGGCCTCTACCTCACCACCGAAAAGGACTTCGGCGACTTCGAGCTGCTCCTCGAATACCGTACCGTCGCCGGCGCCGATTCCGGCATCTATCTCCGCGGCATTCCGCAGGTGCAGATCTGGGATTCCACCCAGGCCGGTGGCAAGTGGGGCGGGGATCTCGGGGCGGAATACGGTTCCGGCGGCCTCTGGAACAACTCCAAGGGCGCCCCGGGCAGGAACCCGCTGGTCGCCGCCGACCGGCCCTTCGGCCAGTGGAATCGCTTTCGCATCCGCATGATCGGCGAGCGCGTCTCCGTCCACCTCAACGACCAACTCGTCGTGGACCACGCCCGGCTCGAGAACTTCTTCAACCGCAGCCTCCCCGTCCCCGCCCGCGGCCCCCTCCAACTCCAGACCCACGGCGGCGAAATCCGCTGGCGCAACCTCTTCGTTCGCGAAATCCCCGCCGCCGAAGCCAATGCGATCCTCCGCCAGAAAGACCGCGCCGCCGGGTTCTTCCCCATTCTCTCCGCCGCCACCGGCACCCAGGGCTGGGGCGGCCCCATCGACGAGTACGAGTTCGTGGACGGCATGCTCCGCTGTCGCCCGGGCAAGGGCGGCACCGTCTATTATCAAGCCCAGGCATTCTCCGACTTCACCGTCCTCCTCGACTTCCTCCTCCCTCCCGGAGGCAACAACGGCCTCGCCCTCCGTTATCCGGGCCAGGGCGATACCGCCTACGTCGGCATGTGCGAACTTCAGGTGCTGGATGACACGGCCGAGAAATACGCCCGCCTCGACCCCCGCCAATACCATGGCTCCGCCTACGGCATGGTGGCCGCCCATCGCGGTCACCAACGCCCCGTCGGCGAATGGAACTATCAGCGCGTCTCCGTCCGCGGCAGCCGGATCGAGGTCGAACTCAACGGCACCCGCATCCTCAACGCCGACCTCGCCGCCGTCACCGAGTTCATGGGCACCCAGCCTTACCCCGGCAGAAATCGCACCGAGGGCTACTTCGGCTTCGCCGGCCATGGCGACCCCGTCGCCTTCCGGCAGGTCGAGGTCAAGCCCCTCCGCTGATTCCCCCTGCGGCGCGGGTCCGTCCGCGAAGGGTCGGTGAGCCGGCAGCAATTCGGGGGGACGAACTCCGCGAGTCCTCAACCCAACGCGCCACACCGTTGCGGCCTCGTGGAACTCGACCCCCGACACGCTAAAGCGTGCACACCAAACCAGGTCCGACCGACCCCGTGCCCCCACGTCCCCGCCCTGCCGGAACCGTTCGGTGGACTCGCTCCAGCGTGAGCCTCCCAAATCCGCCCCCGAGGCGTCCCTTCGCGAAGTTCGCACCTCGCCCCACGACTCCGGGATGCGCCCGGTGCGCCCCGTTCGTGCCGGCGTTCCGGGGCCGAATTCCGGCGTCGCCCCGGTCCCCCCACCCCCAAGGGCTCAGCGCGATCGCATCCCCCCTCCCATTCCGCCGGAACGGCCGCTCCCGCCCGCCGAACCTCCGCCCGCACCTCCGCCCGCACCTCCACTCCCACCCTGCCCCGTCCCCTCCCGGTTCTGGGCGTATATCCAGGTGTGGGCGGCGTCAGCCACCTTCGCCACCAGCAGCAGATCTTCCCGGCCAAAATTGTCGGTGTTCTTCCATTGCTCCCCTTCCCGATAGATCTTGCTCAGCACCGTGTTGAAACGCACTCCAGATTCGTGCTCGTTCCGCCAGATGGTGGCCTTGACCGCCCCCAGGCGGACCTCATGCGCGGGCTTGTTCGATGACGACATGGCAGGTTAACGGTTGGTGAAGGTTTGCGGTGATGTCGAAACCCCGCTCCCCCGCCCCCCTCCGGAACACCGGACGGATGGCGGACGGATGGCGGACGGTCGGTCGGTCGGTAAAGACGGACCTTCCTTGCCCCACAGCGACCCTTGGCGACTCCTTGATTCGCCCGGCCCGCAGCGGGCTCCCCCGGTAAACGCACGAAGGGGGCGATTTCTTACAAAGAAAATCGCCCCCCGCCGGAAAACCCGCGAGACCGCCCTAGACCCCGGCCAGCAGCCGATCCCAAAGCCGCTCGTTGGTCATCGCCCGCACCAGGAAATCCCGCGTCTCGTCCCCAGGCTCGCTCGGCTTCGGCCGCAAGGGCAGCGTCAAGGTCAACGCCAAACCCCGCCCGGCCGGTTGCCCCACCTGGATCCGCCCGCCGTGGTGGTACACAATGAAGTACACCGCCATCAGGTACATCTCCGACTCCGACGTGGGCTGACCGTCCACCTGCAGCGGGTCGAACAAGGACAACACCGTCTGCGGCGGAATTCCCTTGCCGTTGTCCGTCACGAACACGTCGATCTCCTCCGCCCGGTCCCCTCCGGAAGGACGCAGGCTCGCCTCGATGCGGACCACGGAACCCTCGGGCAGCGTCGCCAGCTCATGGCGCAGCAGGAACGAGAAGAGCTTCCGGAACCGCCTCGGATCCACCAGCACGGCCGGCAGATCCGCGGGAACCAGATTGGCCACCTCGATCCGTCGCGTCGCCAGATCCCCGGCAATCGGCTGGATCCCCTCGTCCACCGCCTCGCGCAACCGCACCTCCTGGTCAAACCGGAAGCTGGCGCCGCGGTCCTCCGCCAGGTCGTCCAGCAACCCCAGGATGAACCGCAGCCGCCCGTGGGCATGGTTGTGCAGCGCCTCCCAGAAGTTCGGCTCCCGCAACCGGTCCAGGTCCACCACTTCCGATCCCGCCATGTTCGGCGCCAGCTCGAGGAACGTCCCCACCGCCTCCAACGCGTGCCGGACGTGCCGGCCGAGACCCGCCGCCAGCACCCCAAGGCTCAACACCCGGTCGGTGATCAACAGCCGGTGCAGCACGGAGAGCTTCTCCCGCAGCAACAGGTCCCGCTCGATCTGCACCGAGAAGAACTCGAGACTCCGCTTCAGCGTGGTCTCCAGCTCCGTCGGCTCCCACGGCTTGGTCACGTACTTGTAGATGGCGCCGCTGTTCACCGCCGAGATTGCCGCGTCCAGGTCGGCGAACGCCGTGGCCAGGATCCGGATGATCTGCGGCCGCAGCCTCCGGGCCCGTTCCAGGAACTGCACGCCCTGCTCCCCAGGCATGCGCTGATCCGTCATCACCACGCCGATCTCATCCTGGTGGTCCTCCAGAATTCGATACCCCTCCTGCGCGCTGTTCGCCGTGAAGATGCGAAACGTGTCCGTGAATGCGCGCGTGAAGTACTTCAGCGACTTCTCTTCGTCATCCACATAGAGAATGGCGAACCGCTTGTAATCGTAGATCGAGTTCATGCCGGCACCGTCGATGCTCCGTGGGTCCTCTTATCCTTCGGCTTCCTTATCGTCAAACCGATCGGGAAAGTCCAAGACGAATTCGCAGTATTGCCCCTCCTCCGTGTCCACCGTGATCCGCCCCCCAACCTCCTCCATGATCCGGTAGCAGATGCTCAACCCGAGCCCCATGCCCTTGCCAACGTCCTTCGTCGTGTAAAACGGTTCGAAAATGTGCGCCAGGTGGTTCGCCGGGATGCCCGGGCCGTTGTCCCGTACCCCCAGCCGCCGTCGCCCGTCCTCCTGCCACGCCCGCAATTGCAGCCGCGCCTTGCCCTCCGCCGGCGGATGGTCCCGCATCGCGTCGATCGCGTTCTGACACAGGTTCAGCAACACCTGCACCAGCTTGTTCCGGTTCGCGTACACCACGAATCCCTCCGGAATCTCGTTCGCCACGTCCACCCGCCCGTCCTTCCAGTCCGCCGACAGGAACCGCAATGCCGCCTCCACCGCCGTCCCCACATCCACCTCCGCCACGGCGTCGCCCTGGGGATGACTGAACTGCCGCAAATCCCCCACAATCGTCGAAACCCGCACGATGCCGTCCCCGATGTCCTGCAACACCTCGTCGTACTCCTCGCGCAGTTCCGCCGGAATATGCTGGCTGTGCCGCTTCAGGACGTGCAGCCCGGTCCGCGCAAAGTTCAGAGGATTGTTGATCTCGTGGATGATCCCCGCGCTGAGACGCCCGAGCGACGCCATCTTCTCCGCCTGCACAAGCTGCATCTCCGTCTCCCGCAGCTCCTCCAGAGTCGAAGCCAGCTTCCGGTTCTGCCGCGCCAGCTCCTCCTGCAGCCGGTGCGCATCCACCAGGTTCTTCAAACGCAGCTTCAATTCCGCCGTCGAAAACGGCTTCGGCAAGAAGTCGCTCGCCCCCGCCCCCAGCGCCGCCAGCTTCGTCTCGTCGTCCGCCCGCGCCGTCAGCATCAGGAACGGCAGCGATCGGGTGGTGTGATTGGCCCGCAACTCCCGGCAAACCTGCAGCCCGTCCTTCTCCGGTAGCATCATGTCGCACACCACCGCGTCCGGCAGATACTGCGAGGCCATCACCGTCGCCTGATCGCCGTCCACCGCCTCCCGCACCTGGTAATCGTCTTCCAACTGGCTCCGCAGAAACCGCAGCATGTCCGGCTCGTCGTCCACCACCAGGATCTCCGGGCGATTCCCACCCCGTCCCGGATCCCACGGCCGCAGACTCGCCCGTAACGGCGTGATGCTCGCATGCAGCTCCGCCCGCTTGTACAGCGCCGCCAGGTGCCGCCGCGTCTCAAACCCCGCCGGCGTCCCCGACCCCCCAGCCTCGACCCCGGCCTCCACCCCCTCCCCTTCCACCTCCTCCTCCCCGGCCCCGGACCCGTTCCTCCCTCCGTCGCCCTCCACCGGCCGGGACGCCGCACCCACCGCCACGCCCGCGGGCCCCGCGTCGCCGCCTGCCGTCCCGTGTCCTGTCGCCTCGTTCCCCTTCTCCCCGGCCGGCGCCGCGGCCCGCCCCGTCCCCTTGGCAGCCTCCCCTTCGCCCTCCAACGGCAGCCGCACGGTCATGGTGGTCCCCTTCCCCACCTCGCTCCGCGCCATCACCTCGCCGCCGTGCGCCTCCACCAGCTCCTTCACCAGGGCCAGGCCCAGTCCGGCTCCCTGGTACTTCCGGTGCGACGAGCTGTCGGCCTGCCAGAAGCGCTGGAAAAGCTGCGCCAGGTTCTCCGGCGAGATCCCCATGCCCGTGTCCCTCACCTCGAAGACCACCCAGGGCCCGTCCCGATACCCGTTCAATCGCACCTCGCCCCCCGCCGGGGTGAACTTGATGCTGTTGAACAACAGATTCAGCAGGACCTTCTCCAGCTTGTCCGGGTCCCCGCACATCTCTGACAACTCCGGCGCGTTGTTGCAGCTCACCCGCAATCCCCGGTCCTCCGCAAACCGTCGCACCGCGTTCAGCAATCCCGCCGTGAAGGTCGCCACCTCGAACCGCACCTTGTGCAGACGGAACTGCCCCGCATCCAGCCGCACCAGGTCCAGCAGATCGTTGATCAGCTTCAACAATCGCAGCGCGTTGTCCTGCATCGTCCCCACATACTCCCGCAGACGCTCGTCCCGGACGATCGCCGGGTGCTGCGAAAGATGCTCGATCGGCCCCAGCAGCAGGGTCAGCGGCGTACGCAGCTCATGACTGATATTCGCGAAGAACCGGCCCTTCAGCTCGTCCAGCTCCCGCATGCGCTGGTTCGTCTCCGCCAGACGCTGGTTCGTCTCCCCAAGACGCTCGTTGGTCGCCTCCAAATCGTGCCGGCTCCGGTCCAGATTGTGCCGTGACACGAAGTCGCTGAACCGAAGCTTGCTGCTCACCTGGCTCCCAATCACCACGATGATCGAGGTCAGCAGCATGAACCAGATGTTGTTCAGGAAGATCCCCGCCTGGAACGACGACGGCGACAGAATCACCGCCCCCAGATACATGACGATGACCATCACCGCCGCCGACAGACTCTGTACCAGGGTCCACTGCATCACCATCCCCACCCCGAGCAGCACCAGATTCAGCCCGGCGTAATACGGCGACGCCGTCCCGTCGGTGACCCCGATGATCAACGCCATGCACAATGCCGGCGCCGCCGCCAGCAGCACCCCCAGCAGCCGGTAATGCCGGATTCCGAAACGCTGCCACGACAGGTACAGGATCGGCAGGATCGCCGCCGTGCAGATCAGCCGGATGAACAGCAGCACGATGATGTCCACCGACACATCCTGCTTCGGCTTGTAATACAGCACGTCGATCACCAGGCCCGGCGGCGTCAGCGCCATCGCAATCCAGCACCCGAGCCGGAGCCGCTGCAGCCCGATCGACCGCTCGTGCCGGCGAAATGCCGACAACACCTCCTTGCCAAGCTCAGCCATGCGCGGGCGCCGCCTCCGGGGGTTTGCGGGCCTCGAGATACAGGTTCACCTCGATCGGGTCCGCCAGCACGTTCCGCTCCACCGCCGACACGCTCTCCGGCAGCAGCGTCCGCATCTGGTTCCGGTCCCGGAAGATCAGGTGCCACTCCAACAGATAGTCCATCGAGTGCCGGAACGGCTTCGAAGCATCCACATTGGTCACCAGCATCAGCCCGCCCGGAGCCAGCATCGAGTAAAACAACTCCGTCAGCCGCCGGCACACCCGGTCGGAAACATAGTCGAACAACCCCGCGCAATACACGAAGTCAAACCCCCCGGCCATCGGCCCGTCCCCGCCCCGCATCGCCTCCTTCAAGAGCTGGTGCACCGACTTCTCCACATACTCCAGCCCGGTCCGCCGACGGTGCCGCCCCTTCAACTCCTCCAGCAATCCCCGCGCAAACCCCAGCGTCTCGGTGTTGAAGTCCGCCAGCACAAAGTCCGCCTCGTCCGATTCCCCGTTCTCCCCCAGGAACAACTGCACCTCCCGGGCCGGCCCGCACCCGAGATTGAAAATCCGCGCCCTCCGTCCCCGCGCCGCCACCCGCGCCGTCTCCTCCACCAGCCGCGCCCGCAAATGATGAATCCGGTTCCGGTGCGCCTGCGCCGGCGGATTCTGCAGAAACAACGCGTTCACCAGCTTGGCAAACAGCGTCGCCCCCTCGTGGGGCTCCCGCAGAATCATGTTCACCATCTCGTAGTCCCCGGCGTATCCCAGCGGCTTGTGGAACGTCCGGTACACAAACGGGGAACACATCACCAGCGGATGAATCTGCCGCCGCGCATACGCCCGGTGCGCCGGTCGCGTCTCCTCATCCACCTGGCTCGCCACCGCGTCGAACTTCCCGAACCATTCGTTCGCCTCCTCCACAATCCGCAACTCCAGCGACGTCAAAACCCGCTTCTCCATCTCCGATCGCATCCCCACCGGCTCGGATCGCACCCCCAGTTCCACCTGGTCCAGCCACCGCCGCAGCTCCGTCAGCAACATCTGGAAATCCGCCACCGCCACCTTGAAGTCCGGACTGATCGCCTGCAGCCGCCGCCAGTTGGCGATGAATCCCTGGAACTCCTCCCGCAACCGCTCCGGCTGCGCGATCGGCGAGAACAAATCAACGTCCAGCCACCCGTCGTCCAGCGTCACCTCGCACATCACCATGATGCCGGTGTTGACGATGCTGCTCACCACCCCCCGCCCCGCGTACACACACCGCTCCCCGATGTTGATCCGAAACTCCGCCAGCACCTCCGACAACTGAAGAATGCTGTGCGGATTGTAGATCTCCAGGAGCGCCGTGTACCGCGACAGTCGTACCGGCGTCGCTCGCACCGGCGCCCCAAGACTGTTCCGACACGTGACCAGTAAGTCGCGACTCACTAGCAGCGGATTGTCGCTGTTGCTCAGTCCCATGTAATGGAATCACTTAAGCGGGCGTGACTAAGGCGCACCCCCGGTTGCCCGCGCCGCTTCTTCGCCCCGGAACAACTCGCTTCGGCGCATGCGGCGTTCCTACACCATCCCTTCGTAGGAAAGCAAAACTCCGGTGAGAGTATTTTTGAAGAACCCTCATCATAGACGCCGCTTGCTTCCTCCATCCCCCCGCGGGCATAAGAATTCAGAAAGTCATGCACTCCCATCCCCTCCCGTCCCCTGTCTCGTCCCCCGCACCTCTCCCAGACCCCAGGCTCCCATCCCCTTGCGCCGCCGCCCACGGAAGCCTCGGGGTGTCGAGTTGCATCGTCTCCGCGAAATACCCTCGCGCCGCCGCCCGCGGGAGCCTCTCCGTCCTGACCGCCACCCTCGCCGCCACCGTCGGCACCGTCGGCACCGTCGGCACTCACGCCGAAGGCTTCCGCAGCCCCACCACCGGCACCGCCGGTCTCGCCGCCACCGGCGGCCGCATCGCCTTCATCGACGACGCCTCCGCAGTCTTTCACAACCCGGCCAATCTCCTCGAACTGCAGCGCTGGGAAGCCTCCGCCGAACCCACCTTCGTCCACCATTCCGTTCGCTACACCTCCCCCGCCGGCGCCTCCGCCCGTACCGAGGACCCATGGAAACTCCTCCCCCATTTCTTCGCCGGCGGACCCCTCGTCGATGACCGCGTCGCCCTTGGCTTCGGCGTCAGCGTCCCCTACGGCCTCTCCATCGACTGGGGCGAAGGCGACGCCCTGCGCTACACCGCCGCCCGCTACGTCGAGTTGAGCAGCTTCAATTTCAATCCCTCCCTCGCCGTCCGCGCCGCCGACGGCCTCCATCTCGGCTTCGGCCTCGATGTGATGTACTCCGAACTGTCCCTCCGCCGCTTCATGCCGCTCGGGCTCCTCACCGGCATCCCCGGACTCCCCGATGGCGACCTGCGCCTCGACGGCTCCGGCACGGGCATCGGCGCCAACTTTGGCGTCACCTGGGAGTTCGTCCCCAACCACCGCCTCGCCGCCACCCTGCGCACCCCCCTCAACGTCAACTACGACGGCAACCTCCTGGCCACCGGCGTGCCCGGCGTGCCCGGCGGCGCCCTCGGTGCCCCCTTCGCCAGCCGCATCCGTTTCCCCACCATCCTCGCCGTCGGCTACGGATGGCAGATCACCGACGCCTTCCGCGTCGAAGCCAACCTCGAATGGCTCGAATTCTCCCGCTTCGACACCCTGCCCATCGGCGTTCCCGCCGCCGCCCTCGGCCCCTTCGCCGGACTCCTCGCGCCCGAAATCCGTCAGGACTGGCGCGATACCCTCACCGTCGGCGTCGCCGGCACCTGGGACCTCGGCTCCGGCTGGCGCCTCCAGGCCAGCTACCAGTTCTTCGAAAGCCCCGTACCCGATCACACCTTCTCCCCCGAAATCCCCGACGCCAACCAGCACGCCATCGCCGCCGGAGTGGGATATCGGCATGGACGCCACCGCCTCGGGCTGGCCTACTCCCGGGTGTTCTATGCGGATCGCCGCATCGCCAGCAACCAGAACCCCGGCTTCCTCGGCCGCTACGAGGTGGATGTCCACCTCCTCTCCGGTGCCTACGGCTTCTCGTTCTGAGCCCCGGCTTTCCGCCTCGCGCCGCGTTGACCCAACCGCCTGGCGTCCCACGCCTTGAGCCAACACCACCCCTTGACGTCGCCCCAAGCCCCGCCCCCCGCCACGGCACCGCCCACCTCCGGTGCCGAGGCCTTCCTCGACCTCTACGAAACCGCGCCCGACCGCGTCGCCATCCTCGATTCCAAGGGCCGGGTCGTGTTCGCCAATCGCGCCCTCCGCACCCTGATCGCACCCGCGGACGCCCCGCTCCAGGGCGTCAGCCTCTTCGATATCGTCCATCCCCACGACCACGCGGCCTGCCAGGCCTGGATGCAGTCCGCCTGCCGCCAGGTCGCCGGAGGCCGAACCCGCTTGTTCCTCCTCGCCTCGGATGGCCGCCAGATCCCCGTCGAAACCGCCGGCACCCCCATCCTCGAAGGCGATCACCGTGGCGGAGTCCATGCCGTCTTCACCGACCTGACCGAACGCCACAAAGAGGCCGAGAGCCTCCGCGAAAGCGATGCTCTCCTCCACCTCCTCAGCCAGCACGCCCCCTGCGGCGTCTTCATCACCGACGCCGCCGGCCGCCTCCGCTATGCCAACCGCCGCTGGCGCACCCTCGCCGACCTCCTCCACGTGCCCCAACCCCAGGGCGTCTGGTGGCAGATGGTCCACCCTGAAGACCGCGACCGCGTTCTCACCCAGTGGCAGAGCGCCCAGCACGGCACCCGCGAGTTCACCTCCGAGTTCCGCGTCAATTCCCCCGGAACCGATGTCCGCTGGGTCCGAACCCGCATCGCCCACTCCTGGACCCCCGAAGGCCGCATCGCCACCAGCGTCGGCGTCACCGAGGACATCACCCTCCAACGCCAGGCCGACGAAGTCCTCCGCCAGGCCCAGGAACAACTCGAGGAGTTGGTCCATGGCCGCACCGAAGCCCTCCAACAGGCCAACCGCGAGCTCACTGACCTCGTGTACGCCGTCACCCACGACCTGAAAGCCCCCCTCCGCGGCGTGGCCCGCCTCGCCGAACTCCTCAGCGAAGACCACGCGGAACGCCTCGGCGACGATGGCCGCCTCCTCATCGGCAAACTCCAGGGCCGCGTCCGCAAACTCCACGCCCTGATCGACGGCATCCTTGCCTACAGCCGCGTCGGACGCGGCCTCGGCCCGGAGTCGCTCGTCGATCTTAACCGCCTCGTCGCGGAACTCTCCAAGCTCCTCGATCCACCCCCCAACTTCACCATCCGCACCCCCGAACCCCTCCCCACCGTCTCCGGTGTCCCCCACCAGCTCCATCAGATCTTCCTCAACCTCTTCGACAACGCCATCAAGTTCCTCGACAAACCCGAAGGCCGCATCCAGGTCACCTCCCGCCGCGTCGGCCCCGCCTGGGAGTTCAGCGTTTCCGACAACGGCCCCGGGATCCCCGCCCGCTTTCATGAGAAGATCTTCGGCCTCTTCCAGCGCCTCGAACTCCTCCCCGACCGCCCCGGAACCGGCGTCGGCCTCGCCCTCGTCAAACGCATCGTCGAGCGCCGCGGCGGCCAGATCCATGTGGCCTCCGAAGAGGGCGTCGGCACCACCTTCCGCTTCACCTGGCCCGATGCCCCACCCAGGACTGTTCAGCCACTTTGAAACCTGAGACCTGAAACCTGAAACCTGAAACCTGAAACCTGAAACCTGAGACCTGAAACCTGAGACCTGAACCTGAAGCCTGAGGCCGCCTCTCGGCCCCGCACCCTCCCGCCGCCATGAATGCGCTCCCCCGACGCCGGTTCCTCACCCAACTCTCACTCGCCACCGCGTCCCTGGCCACCCTCCACCGCCTCTCCCTCGCCGCCACCCTGCCCCGCCGACGCTTCACCCTCGATCTCACCCCCGGCGCCATCGGCGTTTCCGCCGAACCCCTCGCCCTCCTTCGCCTCGCCCATGCCCACGGCTTCGAATCCGTTCAGCCCGACGGCGCCTTCCTCGCCCGCCAGGACCAGGACGGTCTCGCCCGGGCGATCGAAACCCTCCAGGCACTCGGCCTCCGCTGGGGCTCCGCCGGCCTTCCCGTCGAATACCGGCGCGACGAGGAAACCTTCCGGCGTGATCTCGACCGCCTGCCCCCCGTCGCCGCCGCCCTTCAACGCGCCGGGGCCACCCGTATCGGCACCTGGATCTCGCCGGGCAGCAACGACCGTCCCTACGCCGAAAACCTCCATCTCCATGCCTCCCGGCTCCGGGCCGTCTCCCGGATCCTCGCCGACCACGGTCTCCGCTTCGGCCTCGAATACGTCGGCACCCCAAGCCTTCGCGCCCGCTTCCAGTTCCCGTTCGTCCACAACCTCTCCCAAACCCGCGAACTCCTCGCCGCCATCGATGTTCCCGGGACCGGCCTCATCCTCGACTCCTGGCACTGGTGGACCGCCGGCGAATCCCCCGAAGACCTCGCCGCCGTCCGCAATGCCGATGTCGTCGCCGTCGATCTCAACGATGCCCCCGCCGGCATCCCCCTCGCCGAACAACAGGACAACCGCCGCGAACTCCCCGCCGCCACCGGCGTCATCCCCGTCCGCGGCTTCCTCCGCGCCCTCCTCACCATGGGCTACGACGGACCCGTCCGCGCCGAGCCCTTCAATGCTCCCCTGAACCAGCTCGATAACGACCCCGCCTGCGCCCAAACCATCGCCGCCCTCCGATCCGCCGTCGCCTCGGTCCTGGATTAACCCCCCCCTCAGTCCCTTCCGTCCCTTCCGTCCCTTCCGTCCATCGGCTCGCCCCGCCAGCCGTGGCCCGCTACGCTCCCCCCATGTCCGCACCCCACGGCATCGCCCACCCCGATCGCCCGGTCTCTCCCGCCGAGGTCGCCGCCTGCGTCGCCCGCGCCTGTCCCCTCGACACCTTCCGCGGACGGCGCCTGCTGCTGATCGTCCCGGACCTCACCCGGACCGCCCCGATTGGTCTCCTTTTTCGGGCCCTTCACGACCACCTCGGGGACGCCTGCGCCGCCCTGGATGTCATGATCGCACTCGGCACCCATCAACCCCTGTCCGAACCCGCCATCTGCCAGCGCCTCGATCTCTCCGAAGCCGAACGCCAATCCCGGTACCGCAACGTCCGTTTCTTCAACCACGAATGGGACAACGACGCCGCCCTCCAGACCCTCGGGACCATTCCCGCGGCTGAAATCGAGCACCTGACCGGTGGCCGGTTCGCCATGGATGTCCCGGTCCGGGTCAACCGGCGGCTCTTCGACTACGACCACATCCTCATCGTCGGCCCGGTGTTCCCCCACGAAGTCGTCGGCTTCTCCGGCGGCAACAAGTACCTCTTCCCTGGCGTCGCCGGCCCCGAAATCCTCAATTTCTTCCATTGGCTCGGCGCCGTGGTGACCAACCCGATGATCATCGGCCAGGCCCGCACCCCGGTCCGGCAGGTGGTCGATCGCGCCGGGGCCATGGTTCCCCTCCCCAAAACCTGCTTCTGCCTCGTGGTCCGCCCCGACCGCTCCCTCGCCGGCCTCTTCGCCGGAACCCCGGAGGAGGCCTGGGCCGCCGCCAGCGACCTCTCCCGCGACGTTCACATCACCTACCGGGACCGCCCCTTCCACACCATCCTCTCCTGCGCCCCGACCATGTACGACGAGCTGTGGACCGGAGGGAAATGCATGTACAAGCTCGAACCGGTCCTCGCCGATGGCGGCGAATTGATCATCTACGCCCCCCACATCCGCGAAATCTCCGCCACCCACGGCCGGCTCCTCCTCGAAATCGGCTACCACTGTCGCGATTATTTTCTCCAGCAATGGAACCGCTTCCGCGACTACCCCTGGGGCGTCCTCGCCCATAGCTGCCATGTCCACGGCCTCGGCACCTACCACGAGGGCATCGAAACCCCTCGCGCCCGCGTCACCCTCGCCACCGCCATCCCCCCCGAAACCTGCCGCCGCATCAACCTCGGCTATCGCGACCCCGCCTCCCTCCAGCCCGAGGACTTCCGCAATCGCGAAGAAGAAGGCGTGCTCCTCGTCCCCCGCGCCGGAGAAATGCTCTTCCACCTGAAACAAAAACCGGCCTGGGCGGGTGGTGCCTGACAGATCAATTCCCCCGCCATGAACCCCACCTCACCCCCCCCGCCGCCCGATCCGCCCGATCCGCCCCATCCGTCCGCCCCCTCGCCCCCCATGACCCCCATCACCACGCCAGCCCTGCCCGAAAAGGAGGTGCGACTCTGGAGCATGCTCTGTCACCTCGCCGCACTCACCGGACTCCTCATCCCGTCCTTCGGCGCCGTCGTCGGCCCGCTGGTGTTCTGGCTCGTCAAACGCAACGACCACCCGACCATCGACGCCAACGGCAAGGAAGCCCTCAACTTCCAACTCTCCGCCCTCATCTATTCCTGGGGACTCGGCCTCCTCGGCGCCGCCACCCTGTTCATCCTCGTCGGCTTCCTCTTCCTGTTCTGCGCCTTCGTCGTCAGCCTGGCCGCCCTCATCCTCGCCATCGTCGCCTCCATCAAGGTCAGCAACGGCGAGACCTTCCAATACCCCTTCACCATCCGCTTCTTTACCTGACCGTCACCCTCCCAGCACGCCCGCGAGGCGCTCCCGGATTGCTCAGGCGCCCGGCACGCCCCACTCTCGCGCCGTGCTTGCGTTGATCGACTACGGCTCGGGCAATCTCCGCAGTGTCCATAAGGCCCTCCTTCAGGTCGGCGCCGAGGTCCGCATCGTCCGGCACGGCGACGAACTGGCCGACGCCCGCGCCGCCGTCCTCCCCGGCGTGGGCGCCTTCGACGACTGTCTCCGCGCCCTCCAGGCCCAGGGTTTCCTCACCGTCCTGAAGGACTTCATCGCCGCCGACCGGCCCTTCCTCGGCATCTGCGTGGGATACCAGGCCCTCTTCAATCGCAGCGAGGAGTTCGCCTCCACTGAACCCGGCCTCGGCATCCTACCCGGTCCCGTCGTCCGCTTCACCCCCACCCCCGACCTCAAAATCCCCCAGATCGGCTGGAACCGGCTCCACTTCGCCCGCGCCGACTGCCCCCTGTTCCGCGGCATCCCCGACGGCAGCCACGCCTATTTCGTCCATGGCTACTTCCCCCGCCCAGCCGATCCGTCCGTGGTGGCCTGCTGGACCGATTACGGCGAACGCTTCGCTTCGGCCATCTGGCGCGGACGCCTGTTCGCCACCCAGTTTCACCCGGAGAAAAGCCAGGAGATCGGTCTCACTCTCCTCCGAAACTTCCTCGATCTGAGCCGTTAGGCCTTTCACGATTTCCCCCGTCCCCGGCCGAACGCCTTCTTGCCAACGCGCGAAGGCCCTCCCCAAACTCCCCCCTCCGTCGCCTATGCCCGCCCGGCAACATTCCCGATTCATTCATTTCGCCCTTCCCTGGCTCATCGCCGCAGCAGGACTGGCCGTCTTCTGGATCACCCTCCACCCCTGGGTCAGCCTCGAAAGCGTGCCCATCGTCGGCAAAATCGCCGGCTGGGACTGGAGTACCTACCGCCTGCCTCCCGTCACTCTCCTGCTGACCTTGCCCCTGCGCGGACTGCCGGACGCCTGGCTGCCCACCGCCCTCAACCTCCTCGCCGCCCTCCTCGCCGCCGGCACCCTCGGGCTCTTCGCCAAATGCGTCGCCCTCCTCCCCCACGACCGCACCCGCGACCAGCGCCAGCGCGAACGAAGCGACTTCAGCTTCCTCTCGGTCCCCATTGCCTGGGTCCCTCCGGTCGCCGCCGCCATCCTCCTCGGCGCCCAATTGACCTTCTGGGAACATGCCACCGCGTTTACCGGCGAAATGGTCAACCTCTTCCTCTTCGCCTTCTGCATCTACTGCTTCCTCCGCTTCCGCGTCCTCCAGGAGGACCGCTACCTCGCCTGGCTCTCCTTCGCCTTCGGCGCCGGCGTCGCCAACGACTGGGGCCTGATCGCCTTCTGCCCGCTCTTCGTCGCCGCCATCGTCTGGGCCAAGGGCATCGCCTTCTTCGACGGCCGGTTCCTCACCCGTACCACCGCCGCCGGCCTCGCCGGCCTCCTCCTCTACCTCGTCGAACCCATCGCCCTGAAAGTCTCCGGCCAGGCCGACGCCTCCCTGTTCGAAATCCTCCGCACCTCCCTCAGCATCCAGCGCAATCTCATCCTCGCCTTCCCCCGCTGGATTCTCCTGTTCTGCTGTGTCACCTCCATCGTCCCCATCGTCTTCATCGGCATCCGCTGGCCCTCCACCTTCGGCGATCTCAGCGCCGCCGGAACAGCCCTGACCAATTTCTTCTTCCGCCTCATCCACGCAACGTTCCTCGTCTTCTGTGCCTGGGTCATGTTCGACCCGCCCTTCAGCCCCCGCGCCCTCGGCACCGGCCTGCCCGTCGCCTTCCTCCGCTTCTATCTCCTCACCGCCCTCGCCATCGGTTACCTCGTCGGCTACGTCATCCTCATCTTCGCCCAGGAGCCCGACCGCAAACTCAAACGCGCCTCCGATGGTATGCAGGCCCTCAACCAGATGGTCGGCGGCTTCGCCGCCCTCGCCGCCCTCGCCGCCGCCGCCGGCCTCGTCTTCCACAACCTCCCCGCCATCCGCGGCCAGAATGGGCCCTTGACCCGCGAACTCGCCGAATCCCTCCTCCCCCCCGCGGAACCCGACGGCCGATCCCAGGCCATCCTCAGCGACGATCCCACCCTCCTCCTCCTTGCCACCGGCCTGTCCCGTCAGTCCCCACGCCCAACCCCGCCCATCTTCCTCAGTACCGACGCCTCGCGCTGGCAGGTTTACCACCGCCGCCTCGAACAAACCCTCGGAGACCGCTGGCCCGCCCTCGTCCTCGAGGAACTCTCCGATCCCCTCCCCGACATCGCCCTCCTCCGCCAGCTCGTCGTCCTCTCCCAAGTCCACCGAATCTACTACCTGCACCCAAGCTTCGGGTACTACTTCGAGCCCTTCCACCAGGTCCCCGCCGGCACCGTCTTCGTCCTCGATCCCCAGCCCACCAATACCTACGTCCTCCCCCGCCTCCCCGACGACTCCTTCGAGGCCACCCACGCCGCCTGGACCCGCATCCGTGAACGCCTCGTGGACGAACCCCTCATCGCCCGCCTGAAACGGCACCGCGTCACCGACGCCGCCCGCGTCGCCTCCCACTGGTCCCGCGCCTTCAACACCTGGGGCGTCACCCTCCAGGAAACCGGACAGCTCCAGGAAGCCGCCCGCTTCTTCGCCGCTGCCATCGAACTCAGCGAGGACAACACCGCCGCCCTCATCAATGCCGCCTACAACGAGCAGCTTCGCGAAGGCAAACGGGATGCCCTGATCCTCGACAAGGATGTCTCCGCCCAGCTCGACCGGTTCCGCGGCGACATCGGCCTCTTCCTGCGGGTCTGCGGTCCGGTGGACGAACCGTCCTTCCGCTTCCGCCAGGGCCGCACCTTCTCGGATGGCAATCTCCACCGCCAGGCCGCCCGCCAGTTCGCCCGCGCCGCCACCCTCCAACCCGGCAACATCGAAACCCGCCTCTGGCTCGCCAGCGCCACCCTCCAGTGCGGCCTCTACGATGAGGTCCTGCGCATCGTCGCCGGCATCCGTACCCAGTTCTCCGACATCCATTCCGCCCATGCCACCGACCTCGCCAGCCTCGAAGCCTGGGCCCGCTTCCATCAGGGCGACCTCCCCGAGGCCGAACGCATCCTCCTCGAAGCCCAAAGCCGGTTCCCCGAACGCCTCGACGCCCTCCGCACCCTCAACGATATCTATATCTCGGCCAATATGACCAACGCCGCCCTCGCGGCCGCCGAACGCCTCGTCGCCGCCACCCCCGGCGATCCCCGCCCTCTCATCACCAAGAGCGCCATCCAGATGCACATCGGCGCCCTCCCCGAAGCCATCCAAACCCTCGACCGCGCCCTCGAAATCCAACCCGGCTTCTTCCCCGCCCTCGTCAATCGTGCCCTCGCCAATTCCCGGCTCCAACGCCTCGACGACGCCGAAGCCGATTACCGCCGCCTCCTCGAACTCGCCCCGCGCATGAATGCCATCTTCTATCACCTCGGCGAAATCGACTTCCAACGCGGCAATGCCACCAGCGCCCGCCGCCATTACCGGCAGTTCCTCGAAAACGCCATCCCCGGTTCCCCTGAGGCCCGTACCGCCCAGGACCGCCTCAACGACATCGCCGCCGGTCGCCTCCCCAACGGCTGATCCCCCTCCCTCCCTCCCTCCTCCCCCACACCCCCCCCCAACACCCGGTCCCAATTCCCGGACCCCACGCCCGGACGTCGCCAGGTCCCCGTACCCATGCGCGTCCTCCACCTCATCACCCGCCTGATCATCGGAGGCGCCCAGGAAAACACCCTCGCTTCCGTCCTCGGCCTCCGCACCCGCCACGGCCTGGACGCCCGCCTCCTCTCCGGACCCACCTCCGGCCCCGAAGGTTCCCTCGAACCCGCCGCCCAAGCCGTCCCCAATCTCCTCACCGTCCTTCCCTCCCTCGTCCGCCCCATCCATCCCGTCCTCGATCCCATCGCCCTCCTCGCCCTCGCCCGCCACTTCCGTTCCACCCAGCCCCACATCGTCCATACCCACAGCGGCAAGGCCGGCTTCCTCGGCCGGCTCGCCTCCCGCCTCGCCCGCGTCCCCGTCGTCGTCCACACCCTCCACGGCCCCTCCTTCGGACCCTTCCAGGGCCGCATCCCCAACCTCCTCCTCCGCGCCGCCGAACGCCTCGCCGGCCGCCTTACCACCCACTTCGTCACCGTCGCCGACGCCATGACGCGCCAGTACCTCGCCGCCGGTATCGGCATCCCCTCCCAATACACCCGCATCGTCAGCGGCTTCGATCTCCAACCCTTCCTCTCCGCCCAACCCGACCCCGCTCTCCGCGCCCGCCTCGGCCTTGACCCCGATCACTTCGTCGTCGGAAAAATCGCCCGCCTCTTCGCCCTCAAGGGCCACGACGACCTCATCGCCGCCGCCCCGGATCTGATCCGCGAAATCCCGCGCCTCCGCTTCCTGCTCGTCGGCGACGGTTCCCACCGCGCCCGTCTCCAAACCGCCATCGACCGCCTCGGTCTTGCCCCCTACTTCATCTTCACCGGCCTCGTTCCCCCCTCCCAGATCCCCGCTCTCCTCGGCGTCATGGACATTCTCGTCCACCTGTCCCTCCGCGAGGGCCTCGCCCGCGCCCTCCCCCAGGCCCTCGCCGCCGGCCGCCCCGTGGTCGCCTACGACTGCGACGGCGCCCCCGAAGTCTGTCTCCCCAACCAGACCGGCCACCTTGTTCCCCCCGGACGCCTCGACCTCCTCCGCGCCGCCATCCGCCGGCTCGCCAGCGACCCCGATCACCGTGCCACCCTCGGACGCCAGGGACGCGACCTGGTCCGCGACGTATTCCCCGTCGAGCGGATGATCGACGATCTCCACGCCCTCTACCTCCGTCTCCTCCCCGGCCAGCCGTGACCTTCCCCTTCTCCCTCTACCTGGCCTCCCTCCTCGGCGCCTTCCTCGCCTCCTGCCTCACCCTCCCCGCCTGGCGACGCTGGTGCCTCCGCGCCGGACACGTGGACGATCCCGGCGCCCGCAAGATCCACGGCGAACCCATCCCCCTCGCCGGGGGACTCGCCGTCATGACCGGCATCCTCCTGCCCCTCCTCCTGGCCGCTGCCCTCCTCCTCCTCGCCGCCGCCGGCACCCCCCTCCCCGGACTCGGTCCCGACGACATCGAACGTCTCAACTACGGGTTCGGCGCCCGTCGCTGGCAGCTCGGGGCCATCCTCCTCGGTCTCCTCGCCATGACCCTCCTCGGCTGGCTCGATGACCGCCATGAACTCGGCCCCCTCCCCAAGTTCTCCGCCCAGATCCTCATCGCCCTCCTCGTCGCCGCCGCCGGCATCCGCGTCACCCTCTTCGTCCCCAGCGTCGCCTTCAGCTACCTCGTCACCGTCCTCTGGATCGTCGGCATCACCAATGCCCTCAACTTCCTCGACAACATGAACGGCCTCTGCGCCGGCATCGGGGCCATCGCCGCCGCCTTCTTCGCCCTCGCCGCCGTTCGCCAGGGACAATACCTCGTCGCCGCCATCGCCCTCCTCGTCGCCGGCGCCCTGCTCGGTTTCCTCCCCTGGAACTTTCCCCGTGCCTCCGCCTTCCTTGGCGATGCCGGCAGCCACGTCACCGGCTTCCTCCTCGCCGTCCTTGCCATCCTCCCCACCTTCCATTCGCCCGAACGTCCCAACCCCTGGGCCGTCCTCAGCCCGCTCCTCGTCCTCATCGTCCCCCTCGTGGATCTCGCCAGCGTCGTCTGGATCCGGCTCCGCGCCGGACGCCCTCCCTGGATCGGGGACACCAACCACCTCTCCCACCGCCTCGTCCGCGCCGGACTCTCCCGCCCCCGGGCCGTCGCCCTCCTCTGGCTCACCGCCCTCCTCGGCGGCCTCACCGCCCTGCTCCTGTAGCCTCCTCTCCGCCCTCCTCCACGGCCTCAACCTCACCAACGCAAACTTCGTGCATATGCACGATAATTCCGTCCATTTTCACCCACCCCCTCCCCACACCGCGCCCCTGCCTCTCATCAACCCCAACTCCAACTCCCACACGTCCCCTCCTCTCCACCAACTCAAACTTCGTGCATATGCACGATCATTCCGTCCATTTTCACCCGCCCCTCCCCAACAC